>DAOUMU010000433.1:0-7165 GCA_034409055.1 Anaerolineae bacterium | reverse complement strand
CGAATTCGGTCAAAAATCTTTTGGCAAAAGTGCCAGAAAGCCGAAAGTAAACAACTTTTTAACTCAAAGATTGACCCTGCTAAAACTAAATATTTGTCAAATGCAGGGGGTATACGGTAGTGAAATCTACGACTCACTTTTACGTTTTACGCTTTTTACGTGGTTGGATGCTTTATGGGGTTGTCTCACCGGAAGTTGCTTTTTCATTGGCAATTCTGGTTCTATGGTTTTAATAAGATTTTCATAACATCAGGGGATTTAACCAGTTGGAACCCCTTTTCATATTCCTCCATGGGCAGGATATGGGAGATCAACGGCTTCAGATTGAGTCTACCTGAGTCAAGCCCTTCGGCTTCGCTCAGGGCAAGGAGTTGAAGTGTTCTCCGCCACGTCTCCCAGGTCCGGCCAATCGTGCTGATTAACCTGAGCTCTCGACGGGTCATTGTAAAGAAGGGATTGAAAGAAACCGGGCTACTGAAGGTGCCGATGGTGACCACGGTGCCTCGATCTTTGACGATCTCAAAGGCCTGGTCCAGGGCAGACTGAGTAGCGGCGGCCTCAAGGACAAAATCGGCCCCCCGGCCATTGGTCATATCGGCAATCTTCTGTCGATAATCTTCTTGCTTGATGTTGATGATCGTCCCGCCGCTGATCTCTTTAGCCAAGGCCAGACGTGGCTCGACTAAATCGGTTAAAACGACCTTCACCCCGTAAGCGACCAGGGTTTGAGCGGCCATGATGCCGATGGGGCCGCAGCCGACGACGACGGCCAGATCACCCGGATGGTGGGACTCGATTTCAACGGCGTGGACGGCGATGCCCAGGTTCTCCAACAAGGCCACCTCGGCCAGGCTTAAGTGAGCGGGTACCGGGCAGATCACTCTCTCCGGCAGGATGGCATACTCGGCGAACGCGCCTCTGCGTTTACCGTATATCTCCCGCTCAAGGCACATATTGTGATGGCCACAACGACATTGGTGGCAGCGGCCACAATGGATAAATGGATCAACCGTGATGTGGTCACCCGGTTTAACGCTCTTGACCGCACTGCCGACCAGGGTAACGACCGCGGCGACCTCGTGACCGAGCACGGTGGGCAGTTTTAAGGTCGGGTCTGCGGCGGCCCATTCAGTCCAATCGTATACCTTGACCTCGCCGACGCAGATGGCGCAGTATTCGACTTTGAAGAGTACGTCGTCGGGATTTTTGATTTGAGGCGGCTCAATGTCCAGCAGCGACAGGCCAGGCTCAGGTTTTTCTTTAACTAAGGCTTTCATTTGTCTGCCTCTCTGCTTTAGTAGTCCATGGCTCGATACACGGCCTCAATAACGTCTCGATCATCCGGCAGAATCTCACGCTCCAAGATAGGGCTAAAGGGAAAAGGTGCTGCCGACCCCGGCAATATTCTGGCCCAACATGAAGACTCGTTCGTCGTTTTGTAGTTCCTGACGTATGGCCTGTTTAACTGCTTGGCGATAGGTTATGTGAGCCATCTTACATCTCCTCTGAAAATAGCCGTTAGCCGTTAGCGGATTAATTTCGTTATTGGTGGTGAGCTACAAGCTCGTGATAACTCCTCTGGGAGGGGGCAAAAAAGATCCGAGCGCGCTTCTAGTGCTGCTTCCCATAAGTTTTTAGGGTAATTCTTGCTCCCGTCTGGTCCGTGACCAGACGGCTTTGCCCCGGTAAATACGCGGGTCAGTGCGAAGCCTCCCTGGGGGACGGACTCGCTACGAGCAGGGCAGAGTTACCAGCCTTTACCCTAAAAACTTTTGAAATGGAGGTCTAGCGGGTCGGGCAGAGGGCTCTCCCCGGCAAAGGCGAGGGCCTCTTTGAGTGCTGGTTCTAGCTGATCGTCAATCGCCTGGATACGTTCGGCGGGTAGCCCCATCTCCAGCAACACCTGCCGCCAACGCTCAACGGGGCACTTTGACGATGCGGCTCAATAGCTTACTACGAAATGGTCTTTTTGGGAAATCTATTTTGACCCTACAAAGCCCGGCCTCCTGGAACTAAAATTTTAATTGCTTGATCTCCGGGTTTTCTCCGAGTCGTAAACATCTGAAGCGGGATGATAGGGATCTATGCATTTTTTTGTCTTCAATTAGCTGGTCGATGTAATGGCGCACTGCTGATACGGATATGTTGAGGGCGTGGGTGATTTCTCCGTAGATTGGGGACTTTCGGTAGCGTTGGATTTAGCAATTCGGCTACATTTGCATTGGGTGGCCTTTCATTTGTGTGTCTCTGCAAAAAACTCCCCTATTATCACACTTGCGTCAATATCTTGACTTATTTTCCCATTTAGACCCCATAACTGAGCAGCTTTATTTCCTCCCGGCCAAGCGTGTCCTCCACCTATGATCGAATATAAAACTACTCTTGCCCCTCTGTCGCAATCGGTATATGTCTCACGCTCAACGCGAGTACCATCGTCGGTTAAGTCAGCTTCTTGTAACTTTTCCGGCGCACTGCTACATTCGTTATGGTTGATCCAGTATTCAGTTGTAGCAGGCACAGACGCATACTCAGGCCTTCCCACGGCACACTATGATCATCCACACCATTTATCATCAGAACTGAGAGTGGTTCTTGTGGGTCACATTCTTTGATACTATTCTCTGACAATGTCGCCCCAACGGTAGCTATTGCCGTGATGGTGCCGGCCATCTCACAGCCCAATCGCTGCACCATAAATCCCCCACTTGAAAACCCGGTAGCATATATTTGATCTGGATTGATTGCATATCGCTCTTCTACTTTATCAATAAGCCCAGAAACAAAAGCAATATCATCGATTTGATCTTGATCAGCCGCATATAGATTGCTGCCTTCTGCCCAACTTCCTTTGTATCCATCAGGATACACCACAATAAAGCCCTTTTGCTCTGCTACCTTATTGAAATGGGTGATCCATTCCATTGTTCTTCCACTGCCCGTAAGCATATGAAAAACCAGAACTAAAGGGGCTGGCTCTGTTTCCTCATAAGTTGATGGAACATAGATCCGATATTTCCGGTCGATGTTTCCAATCCTTATCGATTCTCTACCCCATAGCGATGCAACGACGATGAAACCATACAATAGCACAAACAAGCCGACAAGGCCTACAAGAGCAAATATTACCTTACGCAGATATGAACTCAACTTTGTTCGTTTTTTTGCCATTGATTCTCTTTTCACCCTTCTCAGTTATGGCTCAATGTTTGGATGGAAATGAGCCTACCCGCTAACGCCGCCCATCACACGATTGCGGGCCAGCAAAGTTACCTTCGATGCCAAAGTTGCACCGCTGGCGCGACCAGTTTCTAAAAAACGAAGGATCGGGTAGATCAGAAGCCTCACGGCTTCGTCGCCCCCTCAGAACCGCGCAAACGACCCTTCGACTACGCTCAGGGCAGGCTTTTCACCGTACACGGCTCAAGCAGCTCGGTAGTTGAATATTTGGTTTCGTAATTGTTTAATCGCCAGCACGACCTCAAACCAGTTGAGGTCGTGCCAGCTATCCAATTCGGTTACGTTTATACTTTCCCCTCATTGTTCAACGATTACTCGACCACTTCATCGTCCGAACCACCCGGTAAAAGTCTGCACCCCTTCGGCTCTGCTCAGGGCAGGCTCTTTCAGTTGGGTATATACCCTATCTGACCAGTTATGATTTCCTGTGGCCTTTCGGCTGTCAGCATTCGCTCGCTCTGCGTCTACCATCTCCTCCTCGCCAGGGAAGTGGGTTTTCCTTACGGTCCACCTGGTCAGGCTCATTCGGGATTTTGACCCTGACACCCTATCGAGTTTACCAGTTTCCGCATTGAACGTATGGGTTGCTGTCTCTCTGACAGGCTACCACAGCCGACTTAGGGCCTTTCTCTACCCCGGAGACTGGGACAGTCCGCGCCAACTGCTACACTTTGGCTTTCCTTGTCTCACACCCCCGTCTCATCTCCTTTTCGGAAGCTGCCGTTTACGAGGCTTACAAAAGTTCAATTTCTTACCCGTATCATCTTACACCTTGCCCGCCTTTCGGTTGGAGATACCGTTGGGCTTAGGCTTTGCCTCCCCTGCTTGTCACCCCGCCAGCCTAAACTGGCGGCGCAACCGGAGAGTGGCGTCTACCCACTGCCTGGGTGTGGTGTTACGCTTCGCGTGTAACACTCCGTTCGATGTGACCTCCTGTCGCCCGTAGCAATTCGCGTTGAATTTTATTGTTGGGCGGCCTCAACTGATATGTCCTCACGGTCCCTCTTTTTCCGGCCTATTGAAATATTCCGGATATAATTTCTTCATACATTCCGGACAGATGCCATGGCTAAATTCGGCCTCAGACCGATCTCTGATATAGGTTTCGATCTGCTCCCAGTAGCCCACATCATCACGTACCCTTTTACACGAGGCACAAATTGGTATAAATCCCTTGAGCGTTTTGACCTCACCTAGCGCAGTTTGCAGTTGGCCAATCAGACCCTCTCGTTGATTGATTTCTCTCCTTATTATCCCGGAAGCCACAATAGTACCTACTAATCCTAAAACCCAGATCAATGAATAGATAACACCGATAACCCTTTTGTAACCCGCTTGAGAAGCTAAAATGGTATCTACAGGGATGGTAACGCTTATGCCTCCTCGTAATTCCCCTTCAGCATAACCTTGCTGCTCATGGCATCTTAAACACGGTTGTTCTGTCCAAAGGGGGGCCATATATCTAAAATATCGTTTGGTTGCCTGTTCATCTGCCCACCAGTCATAATATTCATCATTTCCAGACAGGAATGTGCTCAGGGCCTCGGCTTCCCATGGTGTCGCTACGTTGTCGGGGCGAAGCGGTTTCGAACTGGTGATATGAAACTGCACTTGGTCTCTGGCTGAAGCTAATTCAGCAATCTGCCGGGTCATATAGGCGGGATTTATTAAGGTGAGTAACTCCCCCGTTTCTGTCTTTATGTCACGCTCAGGAATATCCAGGTAAGGATTTGGCTGAGTTTCTGCGGTGACAGGAACATAAACACCCCCGTGGAGAGCATTCCAATATCTTGTTGTAACTATCAACTTAAAAAAGGAACGAGCTTGTGATAAAAGCACCTCTGAGGTCTGCTCATCCAAAGTTCTAATACTCCAGATTGCTAAACATATAATAATTATTGTCCAGCCGATTCCAATAAATAGAAAAATCCTCTGGATTAGGGAATGCCTCTCTTTAATTTCCTCTTTAATTTCCATGGGTTGACTATATGACCTACACTAAGGCAGACTTCTGCTTTCACAGATTTCTTCTAACCCGTACTAAGCAATATAACTGACAAGCCAAGAAATGTACCATACTGATTTGCTGCCGCAAGAAGAACCTGGTTTTCAGCTTTTGTCAGCGCATTAAACGGGCTTGGGATGATGATAACCGAACCTTTTTCATACGTCTGTTTCCAAATGCCCACGATCTGACCATCTATAACAACCATCGGCCTGAATACCCCATTACTGGAAACTGCTTGTTTATCATATTTGGCATCAAGAACGGCATCACGCACTTTATAACCCAGGAAATATTCGTCAAAAGCCGGGAGCAGATAGGCGGTTGGCGATGGGTCTCGGAGAATTGAATTATTTTGGAGAAACCAGTAAGTCTGCCCCTCAATTGTCTCTTGATGAAGTCGGCTTTTTGCTCTCTCAAGACCAGTTCGCGCATCAGCCGCCTTCAAACCTGACCACCAAATGAAATCTTGTAGCGTTGCTGGCCCATGGCTTCTAAAGTAACGGGTCGCAAGTTCACCTAGAGCTTCATTACGTTTCTTATTGTTGCTGTGAGGCACCCATTCATCAAGCAATACAAAGGTATCTTGTTTATCCTGAACTGGACCAAAACAGATAAGCCCTTCCAAACCTGCTCGCCGCAAAATATGATAGCCACGCTGACCAGTGGTAGAGATGCCTGCTTGCTCCAGCATAAGCATTATTCCTGCACGAGTCAATTGCTTGCCGCCTTGCAGCACCTTGGTGAGGGTTTCGTAGCTGTGGACAAATGTTGCATCGTCAAGTTCGAGTTGTTGGTAACGGCGGATGCTATTGGCAATAATGCGCGACGCGAGAAGCTCAAGCATCCAACGCACATCTGATGCAGCCACAACCTGTAGTGTACCTCGCATCAGCCAGGTACGGATAACGGTTTTGCTGAAAATTGCCTGCTCAATAATGGTATCGGTGGCGTTGTAACAACGGAGACCAACTGCCCATTTGAGACTGGTATAGTCTTGTGCCTGCATAGCCCCAAACCAGCTCACTACCTGACTTGGCAGCTCATATTTTTCTTGGGTAATTCGTTGGTTATGAAGCCGATGGTCAACAATATCTGAAGCAATCATCATAATCCTATGTTCAGTAGATAGTTTTCGCTATATTGCTGAATGCAGCCGGTTGGATAGGGAGGAGGCGTTGCCGCCTCCCCCCCTCCTAAGAACCGGACTTGAAAGTTTCCCTTCATCCGGCTCAAGCCTCTCAAACGCCCCGTGGTAGGACGCGCTCACAGAGACAAGGCCCTGTGAACTTCACGATACACCCTTGGAGCCGCCACCCGGTTTCTCCGTTAACGGGCGCACCCGTTCGGATTACTCCTTACCGTCATCTGTCTTCCCGTTTCAAGGTGGTCGGCCAAGCTTTCTCGTGACGAGACACCTGCTGGAAGTCTGCCCGCTTTCGCGTGGGGCAAAGTCTGAACCCCTATCCCTCTCGTTACCAGAGGGCTTTCGCTCGCTTCGCGTCCAGCATCCCTTACCCGCAGCCCTATCGGCTCACCTTGCGGCTCGCTTTCCCAGAGGGAGGACGACGGGCTTAGCCCGTTCCGTGTCATTGCCTTAAGGCGCGGGGTAGAGCTTGTCCTGCGACCGTAGGGAGTGCCGAAGGATTCCGCCTCTCCGCCGGGGGTACACCATCTGCGCTAGGTGAGTTAGCAGCACCTATACCTGACCCCTTGCCATTTTGGCCCAAGCCTACGCGTTTCTTCTGGAAACGTCTCAGCACCTTTGGCTTGTGCTCAGTAACGACGCGCTTTGCGGTCAGCAGTTCACATATGTTAACCATACCGCGCTACTGCGTAGCGTAGTCCCCGACCGCCTCGGTGCTGGCAGTCGCCACCGCTCCTCGCGGTTAAGTGACCCTCCTTCTACGTGGATGAGGATAC
>DAOUMU010000432.1:0-8611 GCA_034409055.1 Anaerolineae bacterium | reverse complement strand
CTCGCTCGTACAAGAATTGAGCCTTGATTTTCGCCTCGAACTCCTGACTCGTCAAACCGTGGCTATGTTTTTATGACATTTAGGCACTGTAGTCAGTACAATTTACTTTTTCAAGACTCTCTATAGGCTGTCCACAGCTTCTGCAAACGGCGGCGATAGGCCACCACCTTGCGGCTTTTTACCCGGCGATGGTCGGGATAGATCACAAAACCCAAAAAGGGGATACCTTCGGTGACGGGTCTGGGTTGCGCCCGTTCGGTGTGGATCACCAGCCGCAGTGATACCAGATACTCCATAATGGCCGACCGCCATTGGTGCAAAGTTGGTTTGTCATCGGCAAACAGCAAAAAGTCGTCAACATACCGCAAAAACGCCGGGCACTTCAAGTCTCGCTTGATAAAGTGGTCCAGCGGGTTCAGATAGCAGTTCGACCAGAATTGAGAAGTTAGATTACCGATCGGTAGCCCCCGTGGCCGGTTGACTGCAAATAGATTATCGCCGGGGAAGTAGACCATCTCGTATTCTTCTGCCAGTACACCGATACCGCTGGCCAAAATCTGGTCAATCAACCACAACGTATCGGGACAGGCAATCTGTTTAGCTAAAATGGCCCGTAAAATGATATGATCAATTGATGGAAAGTGTTGTTTGATGTCGCATTGGAGCACATAGCGGTAGCGCCGGGCGAAATAGGTACAGCGATCCAAGGCCCGGTGAGTACCCTTGTTTTTCCGGTTGGCATAACTATCGTGGATGAAGCGGGCCTCGAAGATAGGCTCAATCAGCAAACACAAGGCGTGATGGGCGACACGATCTCGAAAAGGGGCCGCTGAAATCAATCGTTTCTTGGGTTCGTGGATGTAAAAACTGTGGTAAAGGCCGGGTTGGTAGGTCTTGGCGCTCAATTCTGCTTGCAAGCGGAGCAACTGGTGCTCCCAGGCATACTCAAAATCGGCTGCCGGCTCGTACTTGCGCTTGCCCCGGCGAGCCTTGCGGTAGGCCCTTTCCAGGTTTTCCCAGCTATAGATTTGTGGATACAGATTCTTGTAGGTTTTCACCACCTACTTTTCCTGAAAATTTTAAATCGACCCCTTACGGGGGGAACAGGGGGAGGTTGACTTATCGCCACCTTGAGCTTGTTCCCCTACCTTTCTGTCCCTCTTATTCCAGAATTCCAGGAGCACAGAATTCAGAAGCTCAAATGGGGGAGACCACAACCCGCACCCCAAAGTCGTCGTTCCCGTGGCCCGGGCCGAGCTGGTCACGGGCCGCGCAGCGAGCGCCGCTCAGAAGGTCGTACCACGCCCCGCCCCGCAACACACGGAGAATATCCCTAGCAGCCTCTAAATCCTCCCGGCCATCTGCCGGATTGTAAGGGTACTTGAAATCCGGCTTAGACCAATCTTTCCCCCATAGGCTCCGCGTCCATTCCCACACGTTGCCGCTCATATCCAGGCAACCATACGGGCTGGCTCCCCGGCCAAAACAGCCGACTGCACTGGTACGGCCAAGGCCGGTGTCATCGTAATTGGCCCGGTCCGGGTCGGCCTCATCGCCCCAGGGATAGCGGCGTTGGGGTTCGGGGTTCGGGCGCAGGGTTACCGTTTGGGTCGCCCCCAGCCGGGCTATCAGCGGTTGCTCTGGAATCTCCAGCCCGCCTCGCGCGGCCTTTTCCCACTCGGCTTCACCGGGCAGGGTTACTCGCATACCGGCCGGCAGTATTCCTTTTTCTTGCCACATCCGCGTTAGCCAGTCACAAAAAGCCAGGGCCTCATACCAGGTCACCCACACCACCGGATGATTGTCCAGCCCGCGCAGACTGTCCCGGTCTTGTGGCTCGTAGCCGCTGGCCTCCACAAAGGCCCGAAATTGGGCCACCGTCACCGGGTAGCGGGCCAGCCAGTAGTCGTAGGGAATGTTGACCCGGTGCAGTGGTTTTTCGCGACCGGATTCCTCACTGCCCATCCAGAACGGCCCGGCCGGGACGAAACAAAATTCCATCTGGTCCAACCTGGTCACGGCTTCACGGAGGTCACCCAGGTGGGCCAGCGTATCCCCGGCTGCGGCCCGCTCCACGGCCGGCAACTCCTGACCGCAGACGATATTGACCAGCCATTGCTGCACCCGGTTCACTTTAACCCGGTTGCGCTCACTGACCTGGGCCAAGCCTGTGCCCGTTTCCACCAGGGCCTGTCCGGCCAGGTGCGCCCCCCACACATCAGCCGGCCTGCCGGCTGCGGCCGGCGCACGGTAACACAACGCCTCCACCAACTGCCAGATGGTTGAGGCTGATCCCCGCGCCGCTTTGGCCCCGGCCAGCAGGGCCACTTCCCGCCAGCGGTCAGGTTCCTGCCGGGCTAATTCAGTCACCAGGTCGGGATAATCGGTGTCCGTCAGGTGGCAAGCCGCCAGGTACTCCTGAAAGGTCCGGTGGGGAAAGGTGTAGACCCCGACCCCACGCGGCAGCAGCAGCCCCGCTCGCTGGCTCAGGTACTCCACCAACCGGGCCGGCTTCACGTCGGGGTTCTGGCTCAGGCGCATCAAGCCGCCGACCAGTTGGCCTTCATCCACATCGGCGGTGCCCACCAGGTCCGGTTGGGCCGCGTGGGCCTGGTAAGCCAGTTCATTCAGCAAGGAGCGCACCCTGGCCCGGTCCACTTTCAGCCACTCGGCCAGGCTCGGCTGCAAAACTACCACCCGGCCCCGGGCATCGCGCACCGTTTTGGGACTTTCCCACCAATCCAGCAGCAAATCTACCGTGTCGGCGTACAGTTCTTCCCGCTTTTCCGGCAAACTGCCTCCCCGCCAGGCGTGCAGGCTGGCCATTAGGGTCAACAGCAGCGGTCGCTCGGCCAGGGCTTGCAGCCGGTCACTGCCAAAGATGGCCCGCTTGAGCAGTTCGGCCCGGCCCTGGGCATCGTCCCGGTGCATGCCCCGCAGTTCGGCGATGTGGGCGTACCAGTTGTCCACAAAGCGGTGGATTTGTCCCCGGCTAAAGGCGGCCAGGATGGCCTCGGCAAAGGCCGGCAAGCGCCATTCCTGCCGCTGGTAGGCGTAGGTCCGGCTGGTGACCAGTATCCGGCAGCGAGGATAGGTGGCGGCAAAGCTCTCGACTGCTTCCTTGAGCTGGATGCGGCGCCGGTGGGCTTCGGGCACTTCGTCCAGGCCATCGAGCAACAGCAGCCCGCCCTGCTGCATCAACTCCTGCCGCAGACAGGGGGCATAGTCACCCAGGGCCGCTGCTGCTAATTCGGCCACGATGAACTCCCACAGATGTTTGGCCGTGGCCGGTTGGCCGGGCTCGGGCAGGCCCCGGGCAGCAAAATCCCGTAGAATGACCCGCACCGGCAGCAACGGGCCGTGGGTCCAGGGTTGGCGTTCTTCGCCCTCTTTCCCTTCGTCGTCCGGCAGGGGAGCCGTCAAGCGGGTCAGGTTGACCTGTTCTTTCCCCAGGACTTCCCCGGCCAGGCACATGGTCACGAAGTTGACGAAGGTGCTCTTGCCACTGCCGGGGTCGCCCAGTAGCACCAACCGGGAATGAGTGTTCAACTGCGCCAGGGCCGACAGGCGGCGCACCTCCCGGTCGGGCATCTCACCCCGTATCAGGCGATCATGGTGCTCGGGGCTGAGGGTCAGCAAAGCGGTGTAGATTGCCCCCAAATTCAGCCGCGCTTCGGCCTCGTTACTGGCCGCCTTGGGGTCTACCCCGGCCAGCGAAAGGCGGCTGCTGGTTTCAAACAAATGGTTGAGGTAGGCCAGCCGCAGGTCAGCCGGCTCAGGGCCGGGTTTGGCAGGTGGGTATATTTCGGTCTTCGTGGCCCCAGGCCCCAGGACATCGCCTTCAACCTGAGTGCCGACAAGCACCTGGCCCTGGTCGCCCTGCGTGATGATCGCCTCAAAACGGTTCAGGTTACCCAGTTGAGTCAATTCTGACCGCAGGGTTTGGGCAAACCACTGCCGGTCGGCGGTGTCCAGCCCGGTCTGGGCCTGCGGGATGGCTTCCATCTTTTCCAGGATGGTATCCAGGGCCTGGCGCAGGTCGGAATTAGTGGGGGCATTTTCGGTCACCCATTGGGCCACATCTTCTGCCGTGAGTTCATCGGCCCGGTCTTTCCAGCCCTGGATTTGCTCGGCCAAGAGATTGCCGCCCACGCCACCGGCCACACTACCTAAAGCCACCACTACCGGCAGTAGTTCACCCGCCTGCGCGGCTTCTACCAGCGGCCACAGGCTCAGGCCGCTTAGTGTACCGTACACCAGATAGGGTGCATCCTGGGTGGCCAGCCGTTTCAACCAGCCTCCGGCCTGTTGGAGTTTTTTTGTCGTCTGCTGTTGCCATATCTCTGGGGTAAACGCCATTGAGCACCTCTTTTGGCTGCGAATGATGAACTTTAAAGATCTAATTCGCTAATATGCTTGCTACCGTTGCCTGGGGCTAAACCCCCAGGCTAATAGCTCAAGCACGTTAAAACGTGCTGTTTGACACCGATTCAGTCTCTTCAGCCCGCTAATGAACTTTAAGAAAATAATCCGGTAATAAACTGACCACCGATCGCACGGGGCTAACCCACAGGGCAGGGCCACCGTGCTGAGAGAGCGAAGCCCTATCGGGCTGGCCAATCAGCCATTTCGGGCCATTTCCAGGGCGTTTTAACGTCCTTTGCCCTTTCAGCGCGACGGCTTCAGCCTCGCGCCTCTGGGCGGATCGATTACCCGATTAATTTTTTAATCTTCATCATCCGGCTGCTATTCATCATCCCGTTTGCTCGCCCCCGGCCCCAGCACATCCCCCTTGATCTGGCTGCCGATAATCACCTGGCCCTGGTCGCCCTGCTGGATACCCACGGCCCCTTCACCCTGAACAGTGACCCCGCTGCCTGTCCGGGTAACCCGCTCACCGGCTGGTGACAACGCCTGTTCATATTGCCCCAGCAACCCCTTGAGCCTGAGCGCAAAGTCCAAATCGGCTTGAAGCAGTTCAGCCAGGGCATCGGCTAAGGGGACCTGGTATCCTTCGGGATTGTCCGGGTATTTCTGGGCTGCGCGGGGGTCTATCTCTTTGATGCGCTCCAGCACGACTTCAAATATCTCTCCGGCCAGGGCCAGGGCCTCGGGACCGGCTGCCTGCCTCAACTTGTCACCTTGATCCGGGGCATATCGGCCCATAATGGCCACAATTGGGGCAGGGTCAAGCTCACCGGCCACTGCGGCCACTTCATCAGCAATCGTCGCCAGCTCCTCATCGACGTGGCGACCGCTTTCACGCCAAACAGGGTGACCGTGCCGGGGCCTGACCTTCATTGGCCTTAACCATTCCACCCTTTGCCAGGCACAGGCTTTAGCAATGACCGGGAAAATGACCAGGCCTTCACTTTGACGACGGGCCAGGAGAACCGGTACTTGTTGGCTCAACACAAATTGGGAGGTGAGGAAGTCGGCACTGATCAACAGCACCGCCACCCTGGCCCGGGCTATGGCTTGTTCAATTTCGGTTTCCCAATCGGCCCCGGTCTTGATCTGGTCATCACTCCACAGGTCAATTAAACCGGCCTTTTGCAGAACATCCAGGTGCTTTAGCAGAGCGTTCTTTTCTGCTTCATCTTCGCGGCTATAACTGATAAAGACAATTGGTTGGGTCATACGTCTCTCATTGCTCATTGTTAATTACTCATTGTTAATTGTTCACCCCATCGCCATCGGGGCTTTTTTTCTATTTCATTATACTACACTTCCCCCCCGATCAACAACTGACTTAGTTTACGGGTCATAGATTTCCAACCTGACCCAGATAAACCGGATTTAGAAATGAGAAATTTAGGATAGTGGCTGACAAACAGACAACTTCTAATTTCTATTTTCTAATTTCTCAAATCGTTCAAACTTCTTGCCCAACGTGCCAGGACTCAATTTCTAAGGTACTAAACACCCCCGCTTGATTTATTGTCAAGAAACTTAAGCAATGATATAATAGGAGTGGGTCAGCCTGTTAGCCCCATTTGGATAAGTAACACCCATGGCCCCCGCTATGTGATCCGTCTATGCCCTCTGGGTAAAGTTCCCCCTTTGGGGGGCTAATGTAACCAAGTTCCCCCCTTGGGGGGCTATAACAAAGTTTTCCCCTTTGGGGGGCTATAACAAAGTTCCCCCTTTGGGGGGCTATAACAAAGTTTTCCCCTTTGGGGGGCTATAATAAAGTTCCCCCTTTGGGGGGCTATAACAAAGTTCCCCCCTTTGGGGGGCTATAACAAAGTTCCCCCCTTTGGGGGGTCAGGGGGGATTGTGGCTGTTCAACCGCAAACAGCGTCAGACCAGCGCCTTAATTGAATAAAGAGAGGTGATAAGCCATGTCCAACAAAAAAATAAAGGTAGGACTACAACTGAGCGTTGGTGGACTGGGCGATAGATCCTTTAACGACTCTGCCTATGCCGGCCTTGAGAAAGCCCAACGAACCTATGGCATTGAGTTTGAAACCGCCTCATGGAATAACCTCATGTCCAATGCCGGTAATCTTGAAAAGTGGGTGGAGGCCGATTATGATCTGATCATTGCCATTGGTTATGGCAATGCTGCCCCCATTAGCCAGGTAGCGGCCAAATATCCCGATAAACCCTTTGCCGTGGTCGATGTCGCTGCCGAGGGCGATAACGTTTGGTCAGCCATTTATCGAGAGTACGAGGGCGATTTTGTGGTCGGTGTCCTGGCCGCTCTGGTTACCCAGACCCGCATGGTTGGCTTCATCGGCGGTGGCATTACCCCGGTGGTGCGCCGGATTGAGTTAGGCTATGCCCAGGGTGTCAAAAACGTTGACGCCTCCATCAGCTTTATTTCCGATTACGTGGGTGAATTTGACGACATGATCAAAGGCCGGCTGTTGGCCGAAACGCAATACACCCTCGGCGTTGATGTTATCTACCAGGTCGCCGGTCGTTGTGGCCTGGGAGCTATTGAGACCGCCAGTGAATTTGGCCGCTGGATCATCAGCACTGGCGGCGACCACAGTGACCTGGCCCCAAATGCTGTTCTCACCAGCCGTATTAAAAATGTGGGCAAGCCGGTCGAGGATGTCATTCAAGCCGTGGTCGAAGACCGTTTTGAGGGGGGGGTGATCAAAAGCTACGGTTTTGCCGAAGGCGGCCTCATGATGGCCCCCATTCGTCCCTCCGTATTCAAGGTGGTTACCCCCCCTATCCAGAACATCATGCAAGAGATTCAAGCCCAGGTCATCAGTGGCCAAATTAAGGTCGAACTTGAAGAAGAGTAGGCCGGGCCCCTGCCTTGAAGAGGCATAGACCGGGCCCCTGCCTTGAAGAGGCGTAGGCCGGGCATCCCCATGCCCGGCCATTTTTATTTACCCGAGTAAACCCGGGCATCCCCATGCCCGGCGGCTACCTGCCACCCGCTACCTGCCACCCTGCCACCTTGCCACCCTGCCACCCGCTACCCGCTAAGCAGCATCCCCATACCCGGCTAATGCCTCTTGAATCTCCTTAGCCAGATCAGCTTTTTGGGCCCGGGTCCCTAAAGCTTCGTCCAGTAGCACAACCGGCCCCTCGTCGGTGCTCAGCGTCAGACGCATAGCCTGCTTCCTTCCTCCCCCAATCGGGTAGGTCAACCTGGCCTGGCGAATATGATCATAGGCCAGCCTGTTCTCTTGGGGGTGAGCCGTGGTTCGGTAGAAAAGCTCACCCTGTTTTTGATTTAAGCGGATGACACACTCCTGTCTGTCCGCCTGACGTTCTGCCTGCAGATACTTTTCAGAAAGCTGGCTCATGGCTATGGTTGTCCCGCCCCAGGCCAGGGCCGGTAAACCTAAAAAGGCCACTACAACAAGACCTCGCACCATCCAGGCTTGCTCTCGTACCTCAAAAGCGACAGCCAAAATAGCCAACAAAAGGATAGCCACCAGGGCCGCAACCGGCCCCCAGGTTAGCCAGGCCAGCCCCTGCACCATTGGTTCACCCCGAATGATGAACACTCGCTCGCCGGGCCTTGACTCCTCTTGCACCGTGGTCACCAACCCGGCCGGCCTGTTCACAATCAACCACCAGGGCCGTCGATAATTACTCATAGCTTGCTCCAAAAGTTGGAACAACAATATCATCAAACCAGAATTTGGCTTGCCAGCGGGGCAAAAAGTAACTTCCACTTGATGTCGCCAGCCAACTCGTGAAACGTAAAACGTGAAGCGTAATGACTTATCTACGGCTCACTTTTACGTTTTACGCTTTACGTTTTACGTGGTTGGATGCTTTATGAGGTTGCCTCATCGGAAGCTACTTTTTCATTGCCAATTCTGGTTCTATGAATATATAACCCAATCACTGCTATAGACATTCAGATAATGCACAGCACTGTGTGTTTTTGACTCGTAGTGACGACTTTAGTCGTTGTTGCTGCCTGGAACGACTGAAGTCGTTACTACCTGTGCCCGTTTGGGTACAAACTCAAAATCTTTTTCTGGGCAACTATATCTGCTTAGGCAGTTCCGAAAAAATAATTGTCCCAACTCCGTGAAACGTGAAGCGTGAAACGTGATGTTTTTACGCCATAAACCCTCACGTTTCACGTTTTACGCTTCACGTCGCCGAAAGTTTTGGGATGATTTAAATT
>DAOUMU010000431.1:0-13434 GCA_034409055.1 Anaerolineae bacterium | reverse complement strand
CTACAAGCTCGAACCGCTCACCGTAGCTTCCGTCGTCAACCCTGTAACTACCTCGCTCGCCTCGAAGCTCTAGCTCAGGCCATTGCCCTCCTGGAGTAGCTTGGTGTTACTTTTTCTGGTAGGCGATTAAACGCCCTCTCAAGAGAGGGCGTTTAAGAATTTGCTTACAGAACTATCTCATTAAATTGTAAAGTGGGGGGATATCAAATTTACTTTAAGGATTGTAAATAATCATCAAGATTATGTCGAACGGCGTAGGCCGTCGCCTCAGCCCGATTAGATAATCCCAGTTTATCCAAAATATTGCTCACGTAATTGCGAACTGTTCCTTCCCCTAAATACAGATTGGCCGCAATCTCTTTATTGGTTTTGCCCTGAGCAATAAGAGCCAACACCCTTAACTCCTGATCTGTCAAATTGGCAAAAGCCTCAGACCGAGTAGCATTGCGCAATTTGGCCAACACTTGACCGGTGACACTGGGATCGAGTAATGCATCACCCCGGGCAATCGCTTCAATCGCCCGTAACAAATCGTCGTTGCCGACCTGTTTTAATACATACCCGACAGCCCCAGCAGAAATCGCATTAAAAAGGAGATCATCTTCGGCATAAGAGGTGAGCATAATTACTTTTACTTGCGGATGTGCCTTAACAATTTCCCGGCAGGCATCAATACCACTGCCATCACTCAGGCGAATATCCATCACAATCACGTCAAGCTCATTCTCATCCGCCAGTTGAATCGCGTCGACCACCGCCCCTGCTTCGGCGACCACCTCCCAGCCAGATTGACGGGCTAATAAATTTCTCAAGCCTAAACGAACCACCTCGTGGTCGTCTACGATCATTATACGCACAAAATCGGCACCTGTTTTTTGATTTCGTTGTGAAAATTATGGCTGCCGACAAACCGCTGACTGCCCGGCAGACGTTTTGATTGATGATTTTTATACCCCAAGAAGTTACAGGACTTATTATGGGGCGGTTTAGCATTAGTGTCAAGTTCATATGAATAGGATTTGCTATCGGACAGTTTTGTGGAGAAACCGATTTTTCACGGTTTGAGCAAACAATTTGTGCTGAAGAGTCGGTTTTGTTTGCCAAGGATGATAAATTTCAAGCGAAAAAACGGTTTCTGGGTTTGTTATAAAAGGTGTCCGGTAGCAAATGAATAGGATGTGTTCTTGTGAAGGGGGAAATATGTTTCAATAAAATATCTATCAACTTAGCCGGGTGTATTTCAATTTGGGGGCAGATATATTGTGGAGTCGAGGCTTCAACCGGTCCAAACGGGGCCACGTCCGGCTGAAGCCTCGACTCCAAAGGCTTAACCAGTTGCTAAATCATAACTCGCCCCAAAACTGAAACGCACCCAACTTAGCCAGGCCGATTGTTAGCCGAAAGTAACTATGCTATACTCATTAATACGGATTTGGGCTCTTTGGGATTTTCCGTGGCGCTTGGCCCGGACACGTGCGCCTGCGTTATACTGAGTTGAGTTATACGGAGTTGGTGGCTGATTTAGTGTCTTGGATGGCCCCCCCCACCCCCCCAGCGGGGGGAGCAATGCCCAGATTCCCCCCTTTGGGGGGGTAGGGGGGCGGCTTAGAACCTATCAATTACCATCAAGCCACATATATTCAAGTGTCCCCTCTGAGCGATTCCACGGAAATTTCTGAAGAACTCGGATTTGCCTGGCTGGATTTCGTTACCCGACATTTGAAAATCAGAAACCAGGTTTTTCACTTGCTGAGGCATTTTTGGTTCTCCAGAATGCTCAAAAAGCAACGATTAGCAGACGACAAAAAACCTGGTTTCTCTCCTCGTGTCGGGTAGTGAAGACCGAGATTATTGTCCATTTTTGGGGAGGCAAAAATAAAAGATCAAGACAGGACTAAAGAGCAGCTTATCAATGAATTGGTCGAATTGCGCCAACGGGTGGCTGAGTTGGAGGCGTCAAGAAGTGAGCGCCAGCAGACCAAGCAGGCGTTGCATGAGAGTCAGCAGTTACTAAGGGGTATCATCGATAACACGACAGCGGTTGTTTACGTTAAGGATCCCGCCGGTCGATACCTCCTGGTTAACCACCAGTACGAGACTCTGTTTGGCTTCGACAAAGAACAAATCATTGGCCGGACGGACCACGATCTCTTCCCCCAGGAAATTGCTAACGCATTCCGGCAGAATGATCTCAAGGTGCTCGGAGCCAGAACGGCCTTAGAATGGGAGGAAGTGGCCCCGCACAAAGACGGGTTACATACCTATCTCTCTCTGAAATTTCCCATATTTGACTCTGCTGGCGTGCCGTATGCGGTTTGTGGCATTTCTACTGACATTACTGGGCGCAAACGGGCGGAGGAGGAACGGGAGGGGCTTATTGAGGAACTTAAAGCGTTGAACAAAGCGGCACGGGCGATCACCTCTGAACTTTCATTGGAAGAGGTTTTACAAAAGATAGCGCGGACGGCCCGTACCTTGATTAGGGCAAAATATGCTACTCTGGGCGTGCATGATGGCCGTGGTCATCTATCCCGCTTTATTACGGCCGGCATTGATCCGGCTGATCGTCTCAAAATGGGCTCGTTGCCCACAGGACATAGTTTGCTGGGTATCTTTCTGCGTGAGGGTAAATCGGTGATCGTAAACGACATTGCCAATCACCCCGCTTCGGTTGGCTTTCCCGATCACCATCCTATGATGCATAGCTTATTGGGGGTGCCCATTTTTTCAAAAGAAGAGAAGTTGATAGGTGCTCTTTATTTGGCTGACAAACAGGATGGCTCTGAATTTACGGAGACTGACCGGCAATTGACCGAAATGTTGGCCTACCACGTGGCTATTGCCATTGAAAACGCTCGACTTTATGAACAAACCCAACGTTTGGCCATTCTTGAGGAACGAGACCGCTTTGCCCGTGATTTGCACGATGGTATTATTCAATCAATCTATGGGGTGGGGCTTTCCCTGGATAATGCCAAAGCGGCCATTGATCCGGCCGATCAAGACACTGCCGAGCTAATTGATCTCAGCCTGAAGAGTTTAGCGCGAGTTATTACCGATATTCGAAATTACATTTTTGATTTACGTCCCCAGGCTCTGAAGGACAAAGGGTTATATGCCCGGCTGCAGGGCTTGATCAAAGAGCTAAAGATCAATACCTTGCTTTCTATCGAGACTGATATCGATCCTGATATCAACACCTATTTGAACGAGGCCCAGGCGAGCCATATTTTCCACATTGCGCACGAAGCTCTGGCGAACGTTGTCCGCCACGCCAAAGCTCGCAAAGTGCATGTGAGGCTCACCCGAAAAGAGAGAATGGTCACCCTGCGGGTTGAGGATGATGGTATCGGTTTTGTACCGCCAACCAATATCAATCCCGGTCACCGGGGGCTGACCAATATTCAAAGGCGGGTTTCGTTATTGGGGGCCAATTTTTATATAGAAAGTAGCCCCAACCAGGGTACCTGTCTGACGCTGACGGTGAGAACGCCGGAGTTGGTTGAGGCATCGACTTGATCTACCAACGACGAACCCACAGGGCAGGTGACGAACGACGAACCCACAGGGCAGGCGACGAACCCACAGGGCAGGCGACCAACGAGTGTCAGTACTCATACCCAATACCCAAAAAGCGGGCACAGGTACCCAAAAAGCGGGCACAGGCCCGGCATGGGGATGCGGGGCTACGGATGCCGGGGCTACTACGGATGCCGGGGCTACGGAGCCGGGGCGGGCACAGGGAGGTAAAAATATAATGAACCCCTATTCGTTTGACGCTATCATCTTTGATCACGATGGCACGTTGATTGATACAGAAAGTCCCGATTTTGAGGCATGTAGAATGCTTTATGAGGAGCTTGGGGCTTTCCTGACTCTGGAACATTGGGCCGAAACTATCGTCGGTCGTATGGATGGCTACGATAATCTTTTTCGGGAATTGATTCAGGGACGAACGACGAACGACGAACGACGGACGACGAACTCACAGGGCAGGCGACGAACGACGAACGGCGAACCCACAGGGCAGGCGACAACGAGTGTCAGTACTCATACCCAAGAAGGGGGCACAGGTACCCAAGAAGCGGGCACAGGAAAGCGGGCACAGGCTATGACCGACTTGCGGCGGCGGCTGGATCAATTATGGGGGATAACTTTTCAGAACGTCGAACTTATGCCCGGGGCCAGGAGCCTGTTGACCGAATTACAGGCGGCTGGTTATCCGCTGGGGGTGGCTACTGCTTCTGATCGGGAATGGGTTATGCGCTGGCTAACTCGCTTTAACTTGCGACCGTATTTTCAGGTTGTTGCCACCGGGGACGACATTGCCTATAATAAGCCTGCGCCCGACGTGTATCTTTTTGCGGCAAGCCAACTGGGGGTTCGACCCGAGCGTTGTTTGGTTTTTGAAGACACGGTCACCGGCTTGCAAGCGGCGAAAGCAGCCGGGATGGCAGTCATTGCCGTGCCCAGCCATGTGACCAAATCTTTAGATTTTAGCCAGGCCGATGGGGTGATCGACGGACTCCAATATGTGACTCTTGAATGGATTGAAGGGCTGGCTAAAGGTCGAACGTTAAAGGCCTAATATTTGATGTGATGAAAGAGGACCTGACCATGCAAAATTATTTTGAGACGATTAACTTGCCTTTGCTCACGACCGACTTTGATTATTTCCGTATGCCTCGAGAAAGATGGGAGCTTATGCTGACCCGCTTGAGACAAATGGGGACCCAGGCCATTACCGTCACTATGCCGTGGGGATTCCACGAATTCAATCAAGGGACGGTTGACCTGAATGGGGCCACGAACGCCCGACGTGACGTGACCGGATTGCTGAATTTGTGCCCGACCTTTGATCTTCACTGTATTCTCAAACCCGGTCCTTATACCGATCACGGTCTGCTGGGCCAGGGTATTCCCGCCTGGCTCTTAAAAAACAGTGATGACCTGGAAACAACCTTGCTCGGATCGGTTGAAGGTTGGTATAAAGCCTTGAGCAGAAGCTTGAGTGGTCAACAATGGCCTGATGGCCCTATCATTGCTATATATATCAACAGCGAACCGAGTGAGCAACAGGCAGGCGTTTACAGTAAGCAACTGACTGAGGTAAAGTGGCGGATATGGCTGCGCAAACGTTATCACGGTATTGAAGCTCTAAATGAGGCCTACGGCACAGAATATCGAAGCGTCAATGATGTCAAATTTCCCGAAACCCGGTCCGATACCCAAGCGGGCACAGGTAAAAACACCCCCCTGGAAAAAGATACCGAGGAATTTCTGGAAAAAGTTCAGGGTGATACCGAAATGCAATACGCTCAGATTTTGGGTGAGGCCGGCTGGCAGATACCAATTTATCCTGCGGCTCAAGAGCTTTACCCGGACCTGCCGACTTTTGAATCTTACTCGCTGACTCATACCCAACGACGAACCCACAGGGCAGGCGACAACGACGAACCCACAGGGCAGGCGACAACGAGTGTCAGTACTCATACCCAATACCCAAAAAGCGGGCACAGGAAAGTGGGCACAGGTATCCAGAAAGCGGGCACAGGTGTCGAGGGGTTACCAACCTTGAACCTGGAGGGCAAAATCCTCAACCTTGAACACCCGATTCAGGTTGAGCCTGACCCGGTTGAAGTAGGTGAGGGACCGGTTTGGGCCAATAAGGCTCCCATTCGGGTGGATGGCTCGTGGCGACGGAAATTTTGGGAGGTGCGGCAATGGCTTTGGCAGTATAGCCTGACGCAACGACGAATACCCAAAAAGCGGGCACAGGCGACCAACGACGAACCCACAGGGCAGGCGACAACGAGTGTCAGTACTCATACCCAGAAGGCGGGCACAGGTACCCAAAAAGCGGGCACAGGTAGCCTGGTGACTGCTGGCAGCGATACGGCTTTGAAGATTGATGTCGCGCCGGGGACAAAGCCAACTGCTTACCGGTTGCGGCTCGATGGTGAGCTTTTGATTGAGGAGAAGTTAAAGGTGAAGCGCGGAAAATTGAGTGGGCCTTACCTGGCTGAAGATGAGGTTGACCAGACTGATCTGGTACTCGTCTTGAATGATGCCACTGCTCCTCTGAGTGAGTTTCCGTTGACGTACCTGAGCGGCTTGTTAGCAGCCCAGGCTCAAACGCTGATACGATGCGCCAATTTGGCGGAAAGATTGGGGCAAATGCTGACCCCTGCCCCAGGTACTGCGAAGGCTACCACACCTGAACACCCCAGGCAGGCCCTGGGTACGCTGGAAGAGGCGCGGCGAGGTTTGAAGGAAGCCGACATTGCCCTGAGAAAGGCCATCGCTTCTATTAGCGGGCTGGAAGATGGTTTTGCCACAATCCTGGATAAAAGCAGTCCCACGGTGACGCCGCAGCCAGCATCGGGGCCGGTGCTGATCAGTCCAGAAATCTTTGAGGGGGTGACCAGAGATATTTTAGTTGAGGTCGGGGCCACCTGTACGGAGATTGGGCCGCAGTTAAAAGCGATAGCGGCGACCTTGCAGCAGACCATCGATAGTCCTGGCGGATTTACGGTTAAGCAGTACCAGCAAAGTTATGCCACAGCCGTGGCGGCGACCCAGGTGGCCCGCGATTCGTTGTTGAAAATTATTACCCAATTGCGTCTGGAGATTGCTTCGGAAAGATTACCCCTGGTTATGTGGCGGGTCCACGATCAGGTCCAGCAGATTGCAGAAACACTGCGTTGGGGGGTATTACGTGGATAACTTGGCTCCGGGCCCCGGCATGGGGATGCTTGGCCCCGGCATGGGGATGCCGGGGCTACGGAACCGGGGGCCGAACCCCCTATCTGGCCAGGTAAATATCCCAGTTGCCATTGCGGTTATCTTGCCAGATGGCATAAACCTGGCCGGAATTGCTGACCACGACGGCGGGATGGCTGGCTGCGCAGGCGAAATCGGCATGGTCGATGCGCCGACTGCTTGACCACGACGCGCCGTCATCGGTTGAAGTTGCCAGGTAGATGTCGGCCGTGGTGTCGCCGTCGCGGGAGTCGCTCCAGACCGCGACGATGGCCCCAGCGGGGGTGAAGGCAACGCCGGGATGACGAATTTGAGCATAGGTGCTATCGTCGTTGACCCTTATGTTGTCCGCTGACCAGGTCAGGCCACCATCGGTGGAGTAGGTGGCATAGATGTCGAACTCGTCGTGGGCAGAAGAACAAACACCGTGCCGGTAGCAGTTGTCGAGGTCGTTGCGTTCGTCGGCCCAGATCACCAGGAGGTGGTTGTTGCTGCTTACGGCAATGTCGATTTCACGGGCCGCATCGTACCAGTCACGGTTGGGACCGGCGTCGAGTTGAACATCCGAACTCCAGGTAGCTCCGCCGTTGGTGGAGCGCGTGAAGTAGGGCTTGTAGTAATCGGGGTGTCCCTGGTAGGCAATATAAATGGTGTTATCCGTACGATTGATGGTCAAACGCGGGTCCAACGCCCAGGAATCGTGATTGTCGGCTAAAACGGGAGGGTCGAACGAAATGCCGCCATCGGTTGACCTGGCGACCATAACGTTTCCGTAATGGACGTCATACTTGCGGTCATACCAGGCGACGTAAACATTACCGTCCCCATCTACATCAACATCAGGCGCGATTTGGAGGTCTTCCTGAGCGTAAACCAGCACGTTGGGCTGGAAACTGATTTGACCGGCCGGGAGTTTGGCCAGGTAGATGTCGGGATTTTGCGAATACTCCGGCGTGCTGCCGGGGTCGGTTGGATTGGGGTCGTGGCGATAATCTGCCCACACCACGAACAGATCGCCGTTGGGGGCAACCGCCAGGCGAGGGGTGTGCCGCTGTGCTCCGGCCGCAGGGTCGTCATTGACCCGAATGTTGGCACTCCAGGTCTGTCCGCCAGTTGTGGAGTAAGCAAAATAGATATCGCCAGCAGTGCGGTAGGTCCCGTGGCGATAATCCTCCCAGACAGCGTAGAGGGTACCATCCTGGCCCACTGCCAGGTCGGGATAGAGTTGGTGGCTGTCGTCGGGCGCGTCGTCTACCCGGACCTCGGTGGTCGGAATTTCTGGGCTGACCGGTGTTGGGGCCTGGATCACCACCGGCATAGGTGTGGCTTTCTCTCCTGGCCCGGTCAGCGGGGTCACGCCCACTCTGATTAGCAAAGTGCCCAACGACCATACGGCCACCCCCGCAAATATAATACCCCAGACCCATCCCGGCAGCTTTACCCAAAAAGCGGGCACAAGCAACCAGATCGGGGTAACTTCTCTCTCTGTCGTCGCCCCCCTGACGGGTGATGGAGATGAGGAGGGGGGCCGAGCAGTAATCTTTCCTCTTGCCCCTGCCGTGGCCAAAGTAGGGTCTTCCTGAAGCCCCTGGGTCATAAAGTAATCGTCGTCCTGATCTTCCAGGAAGCTATAGTAACGGCCATGTCCGTCCAGGATAGCGCTGCTAATCTCTGCCTTTTCTCGCTTTTCTTGTAGGTATGCTTCGGCCTCCGGTTTTCCCAGGCTGGCCGCCGCCTCGTTGCGCACGTCTCCCAAGCTGGTGCGGAAGACATTTTCCAGAACTCGCCAGACCCTGTTTTGTTGCCCGACATTTCGACAGGGGATGTTTCGCAAGGCCATAATACATCGTTTGCGCAAAAGCCAATGGGCCTGGTCATCCTGGAGAACTGCCAAAAGTGGCTCTATGGCTCGATGATCGCGGAGTTCCTCCAGATAGTTGGCGCAATAAGCCCGCACGGCCCAGTTGGGGTCGTGCTGTAAGGCCTGGATCAGGGTCTGCACGAGGACACCCCGCTCTACCGCGCCGCTGAGATACAGGTTCCGCAGAGAGGTCAAGACACTGTACCGAACACGGTTGTAAGGATACTCCAGGTTTTTCATCAGGGCTGGTACAATGCGCTTGCGGCGACTTTCCAGGGAGTAGTTTTCCTCCCGTCGCCAGCCATCTTTGTCTACGACTTCCGCGCTTGGTTGGCCCAGTTGTGCCGCCACGCTGTCCCGGATTTCTGACAGGGGCGCTTTGTCCAGAATCTCCAGGAGCGCGTCCAGCCCTGCCTCCCCCAGGGCGTAGAGTAGACTGATCGGGGTGGTATAGACGAATAGGTCGTCCTTAAGACATTGAAGCAGGAAGGTTTTAAGGACTTTAACGGCCACTTTCGGCTTAACTTTTTCCTGCCTGAGCAGTTGGTATAGAGACTCCTTAGCCTGTTGACGCGCTTGGTAGTGCTTATCGTCATGCTTAGTGGCCCGGGACAGCAAGGCACTGAACACAGCTTGCGAACACTGCTCCAGTTGGCCCAGAGCCTTAGCCGCTTCGACACTCACTGCTTCATCCGGGCTGGCAAGGTAAAGGATCAGGGCGTCTATATCTTTTTTAATCACCTGGCTGCTCCACTATCCCATTAGGGCAAAACACTCTCAGCTAGATGTAGAACATCGTTGACTAATTGCCGGACACCGGCCGGATAATTTTCAATTGAGGGATATCGCTCAACGATAGAGGCCAATAAATCTCTCCGCATGTCAGGATAGATGTGCGTCAGCGCCGACATAAAATATGAAAACCGGTTCGACATGAGATTGGCGGCATACAAGCTGTGCTCTTCTTTTTGTAAGTCCATCATCAATTGGTTGGGTGATTTTGCTCCCATTTCGCCAAGGGCGACCACAAAGCTGTAGACCTCAACCGGATACTTCATGTACAACTGTGACAAAGCCCTGACAACAACGCGATAGACATCAGCTCTATCTTGGGGTGCGTGACATATCTGGCCGTATAAGCCTTTGAGCAGTTCAAAGACAAAAAACAGCTCGGTGTCAACCGCCAGCATGGCCAGATGATCTGCGGCCTCGTCAAAATAAGCCGGGTTGGTGGCGCTCCACAGCGTTTCTTGCAAATAGTCCAACAGGATGTTGTTAGCCGCCAGGTCCTGATCAAGCTGATTGAGGCGGTAGTTGGCCAGCCCGATGTAATAAACAATCCAGCCCGGCTTCTCTCTGCCGTTGAATTTGAGCCGGCCATAGGGAGGGGTGTTGGTGTAGTTAATGACAAAGTTAAGGTAAAACACCAATTTCTCATGTGTAGCCCATTCGGGAGTCAGCAGGCAAAGCCCCAAGCCCGAGGCGGCGCACCCGCGTCCCATAGCGTTACATTCATTAAACATCCGAAATGCCAGAGCCTCGGTTTCCTCCCAATGCAGGTAGCCCTGGGAAGCTATCGTGGCCCGCACTGCGGTGAAGAAAACACCATTGTCAATCTGGGCCAGCTCAAATATCAAATCCGCACCGGTCTCGTCCAACACAGCCCCTCCGGTGTAGGGGGCTAATAGAGACACTCGCTGCCGTTGCTCAAGCGGCATGTCATAGAATTCCTTGAAGGCCACTCCGTCGAGAAAGCCGCCCTCATTGCTGCTCAGGGCCCGCATAGCGGCCCGCGAGATCAGGTCAACCACAAGATCACGGGCCAGTTTCTGGCTAACTTTCTTGCCCACTGGCATATAGATCACTTTGGGCACAATCTGGCGCAGCAAGGTGACCCAGAATTGAATAATCCTATCAACCTCTCCTTTGTCCGCAATATATTTTGGCCCAAGCAATACGGTCAGATAGATCAGGGCACTAATGTAATCAAAGCCCCAAATGGCCCCCAGTACTCCTTTTTTTACCTTTTGTGACAGGCGTTCCAGTAAGTCCAGGGCTGCGTCAGGGTCACTGTCGTACAAATACTCCAGGTACTCTGTGACCAGCAACTGCACTGAATTATCGACCAGGGCCTGTTCCAGTATCTTCAGATTTTGGCTGGCATAAGCGGCCATCACAGCGAACTGTTTACTTTCTACAGTTTCGGTTTCCAGGCTGGCTTGCAGCAGATGATGGACTCTATCCTCAAACTCGTGGCTTTGCCTTTCGCATAGTGAAGCGAGGAAGTTACGGACGTAGATGGAGGGATGTCGAGCCAATTCCATCAACAAGGGTACCGGCCATTGCTCTCCGAGCCAATATTGTAAGGCTCCCCAGATAAAGGTGAACTCAGACGACTCCTCAATAAGTTCGAGGGTGGCCTCCATGGTTAATTCGCCGCTGGGCAGGGTGGATGACAGGAGCCTGTAAAGCAGAAACTCCAAAAAACGATCCTTGGTAAAACGCAGGGCCGGGATTGGGACGTCGCCGGATGATTGCCAGAGCAAACGCTCCAGGATGCCCATATCGATGAGCTTGCCGACCACGCTACCGGGTTCAAGTGAAAGGCCGATTGCTCGCAGTTTATCTTCAGGGATGATGTGTCGCCGTTTACCCAAAAAGCGGGCACAGGTACCCGAAAAACGGGCACGGGGCTGTCGCATTAAGTCAACAATTTGGCATAGCGTTTTATCAGCTTCGTCAGGGACGTCCGTTTTAGCCTTGACGTATGCGAAATATTTGGCCATCACGTGATGCGATGGGGCATCCAGTGGAATTTCACCGGCTTCTGCGACAACATATACCTCAGCCACCAGCCAAAGCAGCAAGGGGTCACGCAGCCATTCCTTAATCCGTTGCGCTTTTTGGACCTGCACCCAGGCCGGTTGAAGTTGTAATCTTTTGTAGGTCTGTTCCAGTTCTTGATCGGTGTAGAGTCCCAACCGGATCGTATCCGATAGGCCGGTCATCAGTTCGCGGGCCGTCTCCAGGCCATAGTAGAGTGAGACGGGCAAGTTATGATCCAGCCGGAGAGTGGCCCAAATGTTGCGCCAGGTCTCAGTGCGACAAGATAGGACGAATCTAAGGGCCAGCCCTTCACATTGCAGGATCAACTGGTGAATAGTGGTCAGCAAAGTCTTGGGGTCGGCATTTTCGTTGAGGCCATCAACAAAGACGATAAAGGGTGTTTCTAACGAGTCGCCAATTTGATTTAAGTAATCGGGCAGCAGAAGGGTGTTTGTTGTTGGCGGATGAAGCGTGGGGTCTAAAAACTTGACAATGGCCCGATCCAGAGTAGCCAGGTCGGATTCCAGTTTTCCGGCTTGCAGAATAGGGCCATATCCACGTTCCAGGTAGGTCATGGCCAAATGGTAAAGCAGGACACTCTTGCCCATGCCAGAGTCACCGATCAGGGGCAAGCACGCCTTGTCAGAGTGAAGAAATTTCTCAAACAGCGCTTCTTGCCTTCTGGGCGTGTATAGGTCTGGATTGTAATCTGGATACAGTCGTACCGCCTGCCTGGCCGTATGTAAGCAGGAAGCGAGCATCGTCTCTGGGGCCGGTAGCTCCATTTCGGGGCCGGGGGAGAGCATTTTTGGCCCTTCTGCCGGCTTGGCCGGGCTTGTCTTCCCCAGGCGGGTGGCGCTGAGATGCCCCCTCGGCCCCCCAAAGGGGGGTGAATACGTCTTCCCCAGGCGGGTGGTACTGAGATGCCCCCCCGGCCCCCCAAAGGGGGGTGAATGAGTTTCACCAGCCTTGTTTAGAGCTTCAGCCATCTCTCCGGCGGTCTCGAAACGGTCGGCCGGGGTGTAGGCCAGCGCCTTGAGGAGAACTCGCTCCACCGTTTCGGGAATTTCAGGATTGATGGCCCGGGGCAAGGGCAGCGGTTCGGTCACTCGTTTGAGTACGGTGGCCAAGGGGGTTTCGGCAGCGTGGGGAATCTGGCCGGTCAGCATCTCGAATAGAATGATGCCCAGGGCATAGATGTCAGTACGATGGTCTACCGGTAAGCCTTGCCCCTGCTCCGGCGACATGTAGGCCGGCGTGCCGACCCCCACCCCGGTGCCGGTCAACTTTACCGAGGCTTCGGCCATCTTGGCCAGGCCGAAGTCGGTCAGCAAGGCCCAATCGCCATCCATTAGCACATTGCCTGGCTTTACGTCCCGGTGGATGACGCCTTGTTGGTGGGCGTGGTCAAGGGCAGCAGCGACCTGTCCGATCAGGCCGGTTATCTGCGACGGGTCGAGCGGAGCCTCCATCACCTCCTTGAGCGTATGCGCCCCTTCGACGTAGCGCATCACGATGAAACTGTATGCCCCTTCTCGGCCGGAGTCGTAAACAGGCAAGATGTTGGGGTGGTTTAAGTTGGCGATGGCTTTGGCCTCGCGCCGGAAACGTTCGCTGAAGCCGGGCTGTTTGGCGTGGGTCGGGGGCAGAACCTTAACCGCCACGTAGCGGTCAAGAGCGGGTTGGTAGGCTCTGTAAACCGTGGCCATCCCTCCCTGTCCAATTTGCTCGACAATGCGGTATTGACCCAGAGTGCGTCCGATTATGTCAGTCATACAACACCTTTTTCAAGTATAACCTATTTTTATTGTAACGACAATGGCTGAAATCCATAAATCGAGATTCTCGTATAAGGCAATTCCGAAAAAATAATTGTCCCAACTCCGTGAAACGTGAAGCGTGAAACGTGATGTTTTTACGCCATAAACCCTCACGTTTCACGTTTTACGCTTCACGTCGCCGAAAGTTTTGGGATGATTTAAATT
>DAOUMU010000430.1:0-43071 GCA_034409055.1 Anaerolineae bacterium | reverse complement strand
TCTAAACGAAACTGTTCCAGTTTGGTTGTCATTTTCTGGCCTTCTGCCTTTAAGTTGGACAATTATGGCACTGTTTCGCTTGTTTGTTAAGGTTCAATGTCTCATCTGTTTTGTCCAAAGTCCAAATTCCTAAAGGTAGGTAATAAGTACTAACTTTATCCAACCAGCATCTAGCCTCAAAAGATAGGGCTCTTTGGAAATGTCCATGTAATTACCCTGGACAACCCAGAAATTGACCAACATGCTGGGTTATCTCGAGGTAATTTGGATGTTGTACGGAAAACTCCAAAGAGCCCTAATATTTACGTTTAATTGAAGCGTTCTAAATTTTTCGCTGGCTATTTTACCGTTTGCTGCTTACCAGATATCGTCCTCCAGCTACGGTCATAACATATCGTGGATTGGCCGGGTCAGGTTCTATTTTGTGACGCAGGCGATGAACGTGGACCCTGGCAATGGCGCGGGCATCAGCTTCAGTGGCCTTGTAGCCCCGCACTCGCTTGATCAAGGTGATAGAATCCAAAGCAACATCGGGTTGGGCCATCAGGGTGGCCAGTATATCAAATTCAGTGGGAGTTAGATCGATGATTTCACCGTTACGAGTTACCTGCCGATTGGCTCGATTGAGTTTAAGATCTTTTACTTCCAGGCTGGTTTCTTTGTTTAGTTCGGACTCGGGAGGTTCTACCGATTGGCGGGCAATGCTGTCGGCCACACTGGCCAATAGTTCGGTGGTGTCAAAGGGTTTAGTTAGATAATCATGGGCGTCCTGGCGCAGGGCCTCAATTGCCGAGTCCAGGGTGGCATAGGCGGTTAGGATAATGACACTGGTCGTGGGAGCTACCCGTCGCAAATGACGTACAACATCCAAGCCATTCATATCTGTTAAACGTAAGTCAACCAGGGCCACATCGAAGCTATTGTTATCAATCAATTTCAAGGCCGTTTTTCCATCAGCAGCTTCTGATACCTGGTAACCTTGCTCTTCTAAATGCAAGCGCAGAAAGTGACGGAGTGTTTTTTCATCGTCTACGACTAGAATTTGGTGTGTCACGATATTACTCTCCTGTCTATGGGTAAGGTGATGATAAAACGTGCTCCCTTTCCTTCCTCGCTTTCAATGTTGATGGTGCCCCCGTGCTCCTCAATAATTCTGCGAGCCACAGGTAATCCCAACCCTGTCCCTTTGGTTTTGGTAGTAAAAAAGGGTTCAAAGATGCGTCGCTGAGTGTTGGTCGGAATGCCGGGGCCGGTATCGGTCACTGTTACGACGACTTCATTGATTTTATGCCCATTTTTGGGAGGGACAGTATTGGTTTGCAGTATAAGTTGGCCACCGTTATGCATAGCCTGGGTGGCATTGATGATAAGATTGGTAAAAACCTGTTCGAGACGTTGGCGGTCGACCTTGAGTAAGGGTAAATTTTCTTCATGGTTAAGGGATACTGCCACCTGGCTTTCTTTTATTTGGGGTTGGCAGCGCTGGATAACATTTTTTATAATTTCTGATAAATTCTCACTTGATAGATTAAGTTGTAAAGGCCGGGCCACAAAAAGAATATCTTCTAAAATACGGTTAACCCGTTCGATTTCGCCTTGGATCATCGTCACGCCGGAAAAATCTGGTGAGTCTTTTGATATATTCCGGGTCAGATACTCTATACCGGCGGCAATACCAGCGATGGGATTACGTATTTCATGCGCAACGACCGCTGACATTTCGCCTAAGGCGGCTAGCCTATCTAATCTTCGCCGTTCTTCTTCCAGGGTTTTTATCTCACTCAGATCTTCCAACACACCGACTACACCAACTGCCCCATAGTTGCCATCACTTGCGACCAGTGGCGCGGTGCTGACTGAAATGGGTAGGTGGTGACCGTCATAATGCTGCACAGTTATCTCTTGACGAGGACAGGGCTGACCGGTAGCCAGTGTTTTGTCGAAAATATTTATTAATTCTTCAGCACCGTTCATTACTCTTTGCAGTGGTTGGTTAAGGGCCTTATCTGTTGAGTATCCTAGCATATTGGCGGCGGCCGAATTGAAAACTGTGATATATTTATCTTGATCAGTGGCGATCAGACCATTAGTCATGTTTTGAATAATGTCTTCGTTAAAGGCTCGTAGGGTTTCCGTTTGTTGAAATAATTGTACATTTTCAATAATGATAGCCAGTTGTCCGGCTAATACCGATAGTAAATCCAGGCTAATAGGGTTAAACGGCCCGCTACGCTCCGTGTCTCCAGTTTCAGCCGTCAGAATACCTACTACCTCTCCTTTGATTATTAGGGGTAGTAAGGCACCAGTAATGTTTGGTTGCCCGGCAATATTTTCGATCAAAGCACCATCGGCCAGAACCCAAATAGGACGAGCCTGAGATAATGCAGTAGTTAGAGCCTGTTCCGGTAAGCAAGAGGGTGGCGGGTGTTTTTCTCCTGACTTCGAGTTTTGGGGAACAACCGCTTTCTCTATTAACTTATACTTGCCGGCTTTTTCAAAAGGAGATGTACAGGCATGTTGAGTGCTTAGCCAGGCAATACGGGCGAGACCAGTTTCTCGTTGAGCGATTTCCAGAACGCGACGTACCAGTGAGGTTTCATCACCCGACACCTGCAAAGTTTTATTGATTTCCAGAAAAGGAAGCAATGTTTGTAAGCGTAAACTATCCCGAATCAGAGAGCGATGGGCAAGATTATCTCTGACCGTAACGATCAAATCTTCCGGTTCGAAAGGCTTCATTATAAAGCCATCAGCACCCAGGCGGATGGCTTTAATCGCATCTTCCATCGTGCCGTAGCCGGTAATTAAAACGACCGTTAAATGAGGATCGATCTGTTTGGCAATTCGGAGCAACTCCAAACCGTCTATTCGGGGCATTTTGATGTCGGTTAAAAGCAAGTCAAAGGTTTCTTGCTTAAGTAGCTTCGGGACCAACTGGCTATCTGTTCGGCCTGAGGCGATATAGCCTTGCCGTTCCAAGATGCGAACACAGGAGCGAACCACTCCTTTTTCATCATCGACGACTAAAATTCTTTCTTTGGCCACAATGAAGTATCCTTGTAATCTTTGAGGTGTAAAAGCTATTACTTGCTGCTGGGTATAGATATGGGTAAGGTGAAGGTGAAGGTTGTACCTTTACCAAGGTTGCTTTCCACACTAATATTACCCCCATGCTTTTCAATAATACCATAACTGATGGATAGACCCAATCCTGTTCCCTGTCCTACTTCTTTCGTTGTGAAAAAGGGATCAAAAATTTTATCCAGATGTTCTGGCTTAATCCCATGACCTGTGTCACTGATTTTGCAGATGACTACCGACTCATTATTTGAATTCTCTTTACTGGCTCTGCTGATGGTCTTTTTTACATTCGCTCCACGGGTTGCTTGGCTATTGATACCGCCAGCGTATGCAGGAGACAAAGGTTGAGAAACCAGTTTAGTGGTTATGGTGAGTACTGCTGGACGTTCCCCATTGTTCCACATAGCTTGCACAGCATTGTTTAGCAAATTTACAATAACCTGTTTTATCTGGTTAACATCTAACGACATTTCCGGGAGAGGGGTTAAAGATTTTTCTAACTCTATTTTCTGACTGACACTTTTGGTGTAAACCAAAAAGATGGCATCTTCTATTAGTTGATTCAGATCAGTGGGTTGGCGCTTGGGTGTGTCGCCTCGGGCAAAATCGAGCAAGCTTCGTACGATGTCTCTCGCCCGCCGGGCTTCTTCATAGACCATCTGTAAATCTTCTTGGCGTTCCTCCTCTGTTGAGGGAACAGAGGTATCCAGAAGCAGGCTGGTGAAGCCCATAATTGTTGTGAGTGGGTTGTTGATTTCGTGGGCTACACCAGCCGCCAGTTCACCGACCGCAGCCAGTTTGGCGCTCTGTACTAATTGGCTTTGGGTTTCGGCAAGACGCTCGATGGTTCTAATTTTCTCTTCGTAAAGTTGGGCGTTTTCAATAGCTGTGGCCGCTGATACTGCCAGGGCTTGTAGTAAGGACAGGTCTTCTTTATTAAAGACACCACTTTTTTTGTTCATCACTTCGATAGCGCCAATGGTTTGGCCTTTAGTTTGCAAGGGTACACACAAAATCGACTCGGTAGTAAAGCCACTATTCTGGTCTATCTCAGTACAGAAACGTTCGTCAGCATAAGCCTCGGGCACAATCACTGGCTCGCCCTTATCGGCAACCCAGCCAGCCAGTCCTTGGCCCAGTGGCAATCGCAAGCCAATAACGGCGTCAGAACCTGCACCGGAGGCAGCAGCAAACCAAACCTCGTTCGTTCGATTATCTCGTAGGGCCACCGAAGCTGCAGCAACATCCATCAGACGAGTGGTGTGGTCGGTGATCAAAGTTAAGGTTTTTTGCAGATCAAGCGTCGAGGTAATCGCCTGACCAATCACATTGAGAGATTTTAACTCTTTAACGTGTTGGTTAATTTTATCGTAAAGTCGAGCATTTTCTATAGCAATAGCCAATTGATCGGCCAGTGTTTCCATAGCCGAGACATGATATTTGTCGAACGCTTCCAGGTGAGTACTTTGTAAATTCAGCACGCCAATAGTTTTGACACTCAAAGTGATCGGCACACATAGCTCGGATCGTACCTCTTTACTGTTGCTGTTAAAAATGTAGCGTGGATCCTGGGTAACATCATTGGTTAGAATGGTTTTGTTGGTGGCTACTGACCAACCAATCAGTCCCTGCCGCAACTGGTGGGTAACGAGCTTTTCTTGGGGCAAGAGATCATGATGGTCTAAGGGGGCCCTGGCTCGTAACTCTACCAACTGCGTGGTTGGATTATATAGATGGATGGAGACACTGTAAACAGCAAAACTGCGCCGGATGGCTTGGACGACGGTGGTCAACATCACATCCAGATTGAGAATAGAAGTAGCGGCCTGGCTGACTTCATTAATCAATGATAACTGTACGGAGCGTTCGGACTGGTTTTTGAAGAGGATAGCATTTTCAATAGCCATTCCAATTTGGGTAACAACAGCTTCCAATAATGGTATATCACTTTGGGTGAAATAGCCTGGCTGTTTGTGTTCAATCAAGTAAACGCCTTTGGCCTCCACGCGTTCCAGCGTAATAGGCAAGGCCACTATGCAGTGCTCCTGCTCTGGTAGATACGAAGCTCGAAACCAGCGCGAATCATTCATTGTATTGGGCAGGGCGACGGCCTGGTTATGGCGCAGTACCCATCCTTCCAGACCATCTTTGAGCAATCGCTTGGCAAAGCGACGACCGGCTGGACCGGTTAATTCTTCACGTCCTGGCTGGGTGGAACGGTAGTAAATCGTTTCGTCGCCTTCTTTGACCAGTAGAGCGGCAAAATGGGCATCTAGATGGGGGGCCAGAGCCAGAATTCGTTCAAATAACTCACGAATGTCCAGATGTCCGCTTAGGGATTGCGTAATGCCGAATAGAAGGGCCAGGTGTTCGGGATTGATCGAGTCGATGCCGAAATCGGGCGCTGGTGGAGCCATATATTCTGTTAAGTGATCAATCAGATCACGTGGATTTTTGGGGAAGGGGAGTAGATGAACGTGCCGTGCTTCCAGCCAGGGGGGAAGTTTATCCGTACCATTCCCGGTGAGGACCAGTATGGTGGGCGCTTTGATCAACTTGCTGGATTTTGGCTGGCTGGCTACGACGGTGTCTATCAACAGAATATCGGTTTTTGAAAGGTACATCAGGGCTTCATTGGTGTCGTAAAAAAGACGAGTTTGATAGCCCTGTGCTTTCAAAGCTTTATGCAACGGGCGTAGGAGTTGTTGTGTCCCATCAATGAGGGTGATTTGGGTAGATTTGGTAGCATACCCTTGAGATTTCATAACTTAAAGTATATCACGGGCTGATAAGAGGTGCAACAGGATTTTACGACTAGCTCTGATCCAGTCCATAATGGAACTTAAGAAAATAATAGGGAATAGATGACCGGGGAGGATGCCCGGCCTACTCCAATTAATTTTTTAACCTTCGTGATGGACTGTGATGTGGGATAAATGGGGGATATGTGGGGGATAATGTGGGATAAACTTGCTAATAACAGTTATTTTCGTTTATGGGGAATAAAAAGGATAAGAAATGGCCTCATACTACATATAGTGTACCTAATTAAAATTCACCTATATATGGGAGATTTCTAAAATTATAAGAATATTGTGTCCCGACAATATTGTGCATTTCTCAATTTTGTGCTAACATAATATTAGGGTATTATGTTAACTATTTTGCAGTAACGTTGGCGAGTGCTATGTCAGTAGATGAATTACTCCAGGCAAAAATATATCGTCTTGAAGAGTTAAGAAAATACCAATCCTACTACGGCCCCAACACCCCCTATCCGGTCATTGTTGAAATTAATGAACTTGAGAGTGAAATTCGACGGATGATGCAGGCCAGTACGACTCGTCCGACGCGGACGGTGAAGCGAAAGAAAAAGAAAGCTTCATCCTGGCACTTCTGGCGTATGTCTCAGGCTACGTTTGATCTCATTGCGACCATCGCCTTTATCGGGTTGGTATTTTTGCTGGGAACGATTGTGTTTGCGGCCTACGTCCAGACCAGGCCGGAGCATGTGGCTATGGCTTCTATTGACGTGGCAGGTCCACCAACGCCTACCCTACGTCCCACCTTTACCCCTACTTCTGATCCCAGTGTGCCTGCCTTATCGATAGCAGAAGCGGCTGTTGTTGAGGGGGTCAATTTACCGCCCGCCAACCAGTCGCCTACGGAAGTGGCTACCCCTGTCCCTACCTTAACTCCCAGTGCCACACCTACTGCGACCGATACGCCTGTGCCTACAGAAACACCTGCCCCTACGAATACCCCCCGGCCGCTCCCCTCTCCTACCCCAGCCCCTCCCACGCCTACGCCCCTGCCTTCTTTTCCGTTTGCTGTTGCCGAACAGGGGAATCGGGAGTTTCAAAAAACGACCTACCATGCCATAACTATTTATGTGGCAGCGGTTAGCGAAGGTAATATTCCCATTGGTGGCTTGAAAATTGTAGGTGATCATATTCCTTCTGGTAAGCATGTTGAAAGTGGCCTCAGCGACTGGAATTGGAGCGTGGCCAACTGCCTGGATTGTGATTATATTAAACAAGGGAACCTGAAGTTTGAGCCAGACGGATTTTCTGATGGCATTTGGAATATTTATCTGGCTGATCCGAGTGGTAACCAGCTTTCGCCGGTTGTACCGTTGACTTACTCGACTGATCCGGGGCAATGGGTGTGGGATTTTATCATTTTTAAGAAGAACTCAGGGTAACATTGTCATTACTGTGGAGACGCTGCTTCATCAGGCGGTTCACCAAAGCTACCAGACGATCAGCAGCAATTGGCTTTTCGATGAAGATGTCTGCTCCCATGCCTTCGCAAATAGGTTGATACTCGGTATGACATGACATCATAATGATTTTGGTGTCGCTTTTGGCGAATGTTCTGAGCTGCTCACGCAACAGACGGACTCCGTGATCACGGTCAACCAAGTGAGTATCCGATATCAAAATGTCAAAATCATATGTAGCCAGCAGGTCACGAGCCTCCTGAATTGTCGCTGCTGGATAGGCTTCATAGCCTGCCTCATGTAGGGCTTGGATATAGATGTAACGCAGACTGGGGTTGTCATCCATAACGAGGATACGCCAGATGTCCGTTGACCTATTTGCTTTGATTGGTTGGGGGGCGCTTTTCATTTGCTTCATCAGTCATCACCTCGTTCATTTTTTGACAAGTTTTAACTGGGGAATAGTCTTCTGCGTTTCAGTATATGTCTAAGGAGAATGGCTGTGAAGCGTAGAATCTGCGGATTTTTGAGCGGTAGAACATGTGGAGAACAACGGAAAAAATTGATTGACTCCGTAAAAACTACGGAGCCGGGTTTGGATTAGTTTTTGAGGCGAAACATCTTTTTGTCCAATTAAAGCTACTTTGTCCGGCTGAAGCCTCGATTCCAAAATATATTTGCCCCCAAATTGAAATACACTCGCACAGGTTCAAAACTTTGACTATCTGACATAATTGTTGTATAGTTGTTACTTGATTAAATGCGGGCCGGTGGCGGAATCGGCAGACGCAGGGGACTTAAAATCCCCCGAGGCTTTTAAACCTCGTGTGGGTTCAAATCCCACCCGGCCCATTAGTAATACTTGTCTATAATTCCCACTGTCAAATCCTCACGTAGGTAGCGCATCATTATCGATATTCAGATAATATTTTAGGTTAAGTTACACCACAAAGTTTTGAACGTCTGTCACAACTGTCAATTCCTACAAGCTGCCACCAAATATTTATCAAGACCCGTCAAAATCAGGAGCCAACTGGCGTTTTGTAAATGCCCAAGTTAGATTATTTACAAGAAAAAAAATTAAGTCCAGTTGATGACTTGCGGTCGCTCTTAAATAGCCTGGAGGAACGTCTGCTCACAGTCAAGTCGATGAACTCAACCCAGGCTTTGATTTTATTGCGTGATCTGGATCAGGTCTATGCCCTTTTTAACAAATTTGAGGCAGATGGCTTGAACCTGCTGTCTGAGCGGGGGCGTTTTGAAACTATTCAGGCTCGTTTTAAGAAGGTGGTGAAATCACACCTGAAGGCCCTGGGTGGCCCGGCCATCTTGAGCGAGTATTGTCCTAGCCCTGCCCCGTCGCGTGAACAGTGGTGGTGGTATATGCACGAAATAGTGGCGGAGCAGCAGCAACGTTTATTACGACAGATCGTGACAGCAGGCGTGATTATCTTATTGATCGTGGGTGGACTGGTGCTGGCTTTCAACACCATTTGGGCCCCTTCGCCTGAAGTGATCGCCCGGGTTGACGCAGAAAATAAAGCCTATGAGGCGCTTAATGCCGGTGATTACCGGCTGGCCCTGATGGCTATTGAGACCGGACTGGCCAAAGTGCCGGATGATCCCAGCCTGATGCTCTTCAAAGGTGTTTTGCATGAAATATTGGGCGAAGCGGAGGAAGCAGACCAAAGTTTTGCCCAGGTTCAGGCCAGTTTGAATGACCCCGTGGCTTTTTATCTGGGTCGAGGGCAATTGGAGTTGAGGCTAAGCCACCCGGACAAAGCAGAGCGTGATGCCAAGGTTGCCTTGGCCATTGATGAAAATTTAGCCAGGGCTTGGTTGATTTTGGGCCAGTCTCTTGAGTTGCAGGATAAAAAATTCGAGGCCTTACAAGCCTATGAGTTAGCCGGTCAGTTAGGCATAGAGAGTGGTGATAATGAAGTGGTCGTGCTGGCCCGTCTGGCGTTGGGCCGGATTAGCCAGGCTCCTTGATGGTTGTTAAGTATGAGTGAGGAGACTGCTATTCCCCCCCAAACCCCTGATGTTGATACCGAAACCGAGACGAGTATTGACATCGAGTTTGTCGTTATGGATGAAGCGGAGCTTGAGCGGCCCTATCGGGTGATCATCCATAATGATGATGTGACCACGTTTGAATTTGTCATTGCTGTTCTGGTGACGATTTTTGAGCTCTCTTTTGATCAGGCCAGTTATGTGGCTTATGAGGCTCATACCCAAGGCAACGCCTACGTGGCCACCCTCCCCCTGGCAGAAGCCAAAAGCCGTGTTTTCAAAGCCCAATATCTGGCTCGCCAGCAGGGATTTCCCCTTACTTTTACCATTGAGCCAGAGTAACTGTAAGCTAAGTTTTGAGAGGTTGAAACCGGATGGCATGGGGATGCCGTTCTACCCATCAAAATTTGCCTTACAGTTAATCAGGGGATAATTCTTCAAGCAGCACCTTGGCCTCTTGCAAGTCCGGCGTGTCAAAGCCCTCGCTGAACCAGCCGTAAATGCCCACTAGCATCTGCCGGGCTTCTGCCTGTTGGCTCTGCGACCGTAGGGAGTGCCACAGGCGAGCTAAACTCATCGTCGCCCGTAACTCCCACGATTTAGCTTGCTGGCGGCGAGCTAATTCAATGGCATGCTGGAAACAATCTTCTGGCAAGTCGCCCTGTGGCTCGTTTTCCTTCGTCTCCAGCAGCAGTTCTCCCTTAAGCCGATATATCTCTGCTTCGACAAGTCGCTCGCCTGTTTCATTGATCATAGCCAGTGTCTCGGTGATCTGGTTGAGCCCTTTCTCAACCTGTCCACTGCGTCCATATCCTTCTATCAAAGGAATAGCTTGTACGGTAATGCCGCTTACGGCACCTATGGCTTGCCAGGCGGCCATACCTGCTTGTGTCTGCGTAATGCCTTCTTGAAGTTGCTTTTGCAAGATTTGTTGCCAACCCCGACAAACCATTGTCCACGCTTGCGTTACGACCAGATCGTTTGCCGCCACAATCTGTTCTAACGTTGTTAAAAACTGATGCGTTTGTTGCGGCTCACGACGGAATAGCCGCAGACCGCAACTGGAAAAGCTCAGCACAAAGCTCAATGAAAATGGATGATCCAGTTCCTGGGCCAAGGTTAGGGCCTCTTGACTTTGCCCCAGCGCCTGATCTGGATAACCTAACACCCACAGAATCCACGATAGCCAGCTCAAACAGGACACTTTCATGTCCACCCCCCCCAACGCGGTCAAAGGGTGGGTTTTATGAGGGTCGTATAAGGCTATCGCCTGCTCAAGATGCTTTCGACCCAGTATAAGATCTCCCCGGAAAAAATGGGTCTCGCCCAACGTCCAGTGAGGCAGCGCAATTTGTAGCGGGTCTTGGCTGGAGTGGGTCAGATTGAGGAGTTGTTCGCCCAGGTCGACTGATTCTTGAAGTTTCCCCTGCGCCCGACATACATCGGCCTGTAGAAACAACGTGTACAAAAGTTGGGTTATCCCGCCGATCTGTAGACACAGTTCGTAGGCCCGCTCACAGGTTTGAATGCGTTCAGTCACTCCCCAACCCTGGATGGTCAGCAGCAAACCACCCAAAGCAAGTTGCAAGTCAAGTTCTTGTTGGGCGCGCTCAGGTGATGCCGGCAGGGTTTCCAGCAGGGCCAGCCCCCGGCTAAAGAGGGCAATGGCGTCTTCGTTGGCCGACATCCGCGCGGCTCGTTGCCCGGCCCGCAGCAGGTAAGCCACGGCCTTGCTAACCAGACCGGCCGCTTCAAAGTGCCGGGCTAACTGGAGCCAAATATCGCCCATTTCGGGCTCGGCGCGATGCGCTTGATACAGGCTTTCCAATGTATTGCCCACCGCTTCGTGCAAGTGGCTCCGCTCCAGCTCGTCCAGACGGGTGTAGAGATACTTTTGAAACAGATAATGCCGAAACCGGTAGCGGGATAACCGCTGCCCGCCCGGTTCCATGTACCGCAAGCTGGTTGGCCGCACCAACCGGTGCTTTTTGTTCAAGGCCCCACTCAAGCGCTCGATGATCGTTCGCTCATCCACCCCCTGCACGCGGGCCACTGCTTCGGCCGTAAAAACCTCGCCTTCGATACTGGCCGTTGTCAATATAGTCTGCCACTCCGGCAGCAGGCGCTCGATGCGCTCGGCGATGACCGCTTCCACCCGGGTGGGCAATTGGGACCAATCTAACGTTTGCCCTTGCACCCACTGTCCGGTCTCATCGCGCACCAGGTCGCCGCGCTCCTGCAACCCCCGCAATAATTCAACGGTAAAAAGAGGATTGCCATCGGTTTGCTGGGTGAGCATGTCGCGGAAGGCGCGGTCCAGGCGATTGGGTTCAACATCCACCAGGGCATCCACAAAATGTCTGCCCTCGGCTTCACCTAGGTCCAGGTGGATATCGCCAAAATCGCGCTGAAACTCGTTGATGATGGGCGCCAGGGGATGGCGCTCCGTCTGTCCGATCAGGGTCAAACGACCCAGGGCCACGTCTTCCGGGCGATACGCGCCCACAATCAGAATACGGCTACCTGTTAAGCGCCGTCCCAGGTGAAAGAGTAGACTGACCGAGCCACTATCAATCCACTGTAGATCGTCCAGTACCAGGAGCAAGGGATAGGACCGGGCCAGGGCTTGCAACATTCTGGTCATCTGCTCAAAAACATCTTCCTGGCGTATGTCGGTAGGTTCCCCGACAGAAGAGACCTGGCGATTGATTAAGGTTTGCAGCCGTTGCCACCACGTGGCTTGATTGATAGACCCTGCCGCAAAACTTTCAAGCCGCAAGGCCAGCGTTTCGCCGGGCACAAAAAGGTCAAGCAAACCCGGCCCCACTTCGACCAGGGTTTGGGCCACGGTGGGCAGCGCGTGCCACAAGCGGTGCGCGTGCTCGCGCGAAACATCTCCCCCGGCGCGTTTGGCCTCGATGTCGCCGGTCAGCATCCGGATGATCTCGCGGAAGGGCAGGTAAGGAACTCCGATATCGGCATAGGCATTGCAACTACCGCCAGCCACGAGCAGGTGGTGGTGCCGGGCCATGGCCAAACGGGTAAATTCAGCCAACAAGGCGGTTTTGCCCCGGCCCGCTTCGCCGGTGACAAAAACCACGCGCCCCTGTCCGGCGAGCGCGGTTTCCAGAAATCGGTCCAGTTTGGCCAGTTCAACCTCTCGCCCGACGAAAGGAGCAGGGGAACTGGGGAGCGGAGGAGCCAGGGCGAAAACGTCATCCCTGCTCCCCTGTTCCCCGGCCCCCTCACTCAAACTCCCGTCGTGGATACGTTCGTACAGCGCGGTTGTTTCCGGCATCGGCTCGACTCCCAACTCCTCGGCCAGAATCTGGCGACACGTTTGGTACTGAGCCAGGGCCGCGCTACGCTGACCGCTGAATGCCAGCAAACGCATTAATTGCCGGTGGCTTTCCTCGTGCCAGGGCTCCAGTTTAAGCTGTTGCCGGGCGTAGCGTTGTGCCGATTCATATTCTCCGTGTTGCTCGTAGATGCCCGCCAGTCGACGCAGCGTATCCCCAGCCTGTCGCGCCAGCGTCTCACGGGTGAACAAGGCCCACTCCTCAAAGGGGGCGCTGTCGACCAGAGAAAATCCTTCCAGAAAGTCGCCCCGGTACAGGGTCACGGCTTGTTTCAGTTGGGTTACAGTCTCCAAAGCTGACAGGTCTCGCAGACCTGTCAGCTTTTTCGTGAAGGCGGTTACATCCAGCCAGGAGTCACCGACCGGATTGAATTGGAGGGTATGCCGGGTAATCAGCAAAAAGGGTGGTTCCGTAGAGCGGTCGCCAATCACCCGGCGTAGGTTAGAGAGGGCGTAGCGCAGGTTGCTGCGGGCGGTTTGCTCCGGTTGCTCGGGCCAGAGTAATCCGGCCAACGTTTCCCGGCGATGCGGGCGATCGGCTTCGACAGCCAAATAAGCCAGGAGGGCCCGAACCTTATCAGAATCAAAGCCTTTGACCGGTTCTCCGGCCAGCATTGTCTGGAAAGGCCCCAGTAAATACAGTGACAGGTGAGTCATTGTTCCTCTTCTATGGGTTAACGAAATCTGGTGCTTAGAGAAATTATATCGATCTGACCGGAATTGCTCAACCCCCCACATTTCCCCCACGTTTTCCCCACGTTGGGTTGTTATATTTGGAACATACAAATTTGAGGTCTGGCATGGCCAATAAACAACCATCCTATCTGGCCTACATGCTGCGCCTATGGCGAGTAGACAACCAGGGCGAACCGATTTGGCGTGCCTCCCTGGAAAGCCCCCATACCGGCGAACGCCAGAGTTTTGCCGATATAGATAAACTCTTCTCTTTTCTACAAGAAAAGATCCATACCCAATTTGCCGGTCACGAGCAGCCGGATGAGAGGAATAGATCTGAGTAGTCACGTTTGGTAACTAAGGGTTCATAAAAACAGCTCAAAAGGAAAGCGATCAATGTTTAGTCAAAAGAAAATTAAAATCTTCATTGTGGTAACAATTATGATGTCAGTATTGATTTTGATTCCGTCTGTCATTGCTGCTCTCACTATGCCCTGGCATACTTTCATGGGCGGCTCCAGTAACGATTCGGGTAACGGCATCGCCCTGGATGGAAACGGCAATGTGTATGTCGTTGGCTCAAGTTATACCAGTTGGGGCGCGCCGGTCAATGGCTACGTAGGGGGAAAGGATGCCTTTGTGACTCAACTGGACAGCACTGGCGCCAGGCAGTGGAATACCTTCCTGGGATCGACCAGTGATGATGAGGGCAATGGTATCGCCGTGGACGGGAGCGGCGATGTGTACGTGATTGGCACGAGCCGGGCAACCTGGGGTTCGCCGCTCCGAACCTTCGCGGGGGGAGAGGATGCCTTTGTGGCCAAATTGAACAGCAGCGGTGGATTGCAGTGGCTGACCTTTCTGGGTGGGTCTGCCGCCGATAATGGTAATGGCATTGCTTTGGATAAGAACGGCAATAATGTGTACGTGGTTGGCACGGCCGGCGGCGTCTGGGGCGCGCCGGTCAATCCTTACCCCGGGGGGTGGTATGCGCCCTTCGTAGCCAAGCTAGACAGTAGTACTGGAGCGCTCCAGTGGAACACATTCTGGGGAGCGGGAGGTTTGGAAGCCGGCCAGGGTATTGCCGTAGACGGAAGCGATAATGTGTACGTAATTGGCGACTGCAATGACACCTGGGGTTCGCCGGTCAACGCCTACGTAGGCGGATTTGAGGCTTGCGTAGCCAAACTGAACAGCAATGGCAATAGAGTGTGGAATACTTTCCTGGGATCGGTAGACTCCGATGGTGGTTACGGCATCACCGTAGACGAAAGTAGCAACGTGTACGTGACCGGTTATAGTCATGCTACCTGGGGCGCGCCACTCCACCCCCACGGCGGACCTAACAATGACGTCTTTGTGGCCAGGCTAAACGGCAGCAATGGTGTGCGGCAGTGGAACACTTTTATGGGGTTTGCAGATATTTCTTATGGCCGGGGCATCGCTGTGGATAGGATTGGCAATGTGTACGTGGTTGGCGACAGCAAGGATACGGGGACGGTATTTTCTGCCGTTTTTCTGGCTAAATTTGATATTGATGGCTTCAGAGAATGGAACATTTTCGAGGATCTTGTAGCCGACAACCATGATAATGGCAGGGGTGTGGTTGAAGATGGGAGTGGTCATCTATACATCGCTGGTGACAGCATCCAGGGTTACCTGAATGCGGATGCCTTTGCTGCCAGGTTGGATCTGCCCCTCCAGACCAACCTGGCAATTACCAAATCTGCCAACCCTGATCGCACGGTCCCAGGCGGAGTGGTGACGTATAGGCTGACCTTCGCTAATAGAAATTATTTGACCGCCACCGATGTCTTGATCACCGACGCCGTGCCGACCGCCCTGACCAATTTTAGTTACAGCAGGAGCGGCGCGGTCATCACGCCCACCGGCAGCATTTCATACACCTGGCAGGTACAAGACCTGGCTCCGGGCGAGGGCGGCGTCATTACTATCACGGGCATTGTCAGTCCGGGCTTGCCGAGAGGGACGAGCTTCATCAATACAGCGACCATTGCCGGCACAAAGGTAGATAGCAATCCCGACAACAACAGCAGTTCGGCGGGAGTGATGTTCCCGTTTGATGTCTTTCTACCGGTGGTGCTTAAGGATTAGTAACGACATGGCGACCAACAGCAAACTTTGTTATTCGTTTTTCAGCTTGAAGATATAGACTGGTTCGTCTTGGTAGATAAGTTCAACGAAGGGCCGGTTGAGGAGTTGTTCGGGCACCAGGTGACCGCCACGGGCACCAAGGTAAATGTGGGTGATCCCAACTGCCCGCAGGTGCGCCCGGATGGCCGGATCGTCCAACGAACTTGTTTTGGCCCACACGCTTAACAAATTAGATGGTGCCTCGGCTGTATTATAGATCGTCGCTGGCAGGATCGAGCGGCGGTCGGTCAAGGTGGCAATCCAATAGCCGCCGTCAGAACCTATATAGGCAGAATGAAACCAGGGCCAGACGTTGATGGCAAAGTAGGCCTCGGCAGGGGTGTTGGCTCGAATCCAGGTCATGGCCTGGATATCTTTAGGCTTGGCCAGGATGGTAATGGGGTTGATAATGTCTCTCATCGTGCTGGCCCCCCACCCGCTACCGGCCAGGATCAGCAGGGCGGTGGCCGGTCCCACCCAGCGACGTGGGGTCAGTTGTCCGCTAACCCAGGCCAGTAAGCAGCCTCCCGTCAAACTGAGCGGCACAAAGAGGGCAATTACGCCCGAAATAGCCCAGTTCAGCAAACCGCCAATTTGGTTAAGTGGGCTAAACGTGATGAGAAGGGTTGTTAACACACACCAGCCGAGTAACAAACCAAGCCCGGCCCATGGGTCTGGCTTAAAACCTGCCTGATCTAGATGATATCGGCGTAACTCCCGGATCAAAAGGCCAAGGAGTAGACACAGCCACACCCCGGAGAGTGTTTTGCCCGGCAAAGCGATATCGCCCCAACCGATTAAGCCACTTACTCCCCCCGTAGCCAACGCCAGTAACTCAGGATTGTGAGGAATCCAGAGAAGTCCCAGGGGAACGTGGCTGTAATCTGCCCCTGCTTGTTGAGAAGTGGGGGCGATTGAAGAGGCGGCTGTTGTCACTGGTGAGGCGGAGACCTGCTTAGCCAAGATCGGCAGCCAGGGCAAAGTGAGCAGCATAGTGGCCACTGCGGCTAATAGCCATAGCCCCAGTATGGGCCAATTGCGGCGGATTAACAAGGGAATAGCCAGGGTCATAGCCAGGGTCAGGGCATAAACGGCCACCCGAGCATGAGTGAGCAATAGGCCCGCCCCCAGTAAAATCAAGGCCAGCCAACCACCCCAGGTGGGGCGGGTGTGCAAACGCCAGAGCGAGAGGCCAAAGATGGGCAAAATAAGCAGGCCGGTCAGTTGGGTATAACGGCCCAAACTAACGTAATAAGCAGGCATCCAGGAAACCAGGGCGGCCAAGCCGGCTACGAGCAGGCCGGTTCGACGGCTGTTAAACAGGGTTCGTCCGGCGGCATAGAGTATGGGGACGGTGAGTGCGTTCAGTACCTGGCCAAATTGCAAAACAAGCCGGGCAGTGGCCACTGGCTCCGTCTGCCCAAGGAACCAGGCCAGCCACATTGTGGTGGCGTGGTAGCCCCAGTGGTAAGTAAAGGGGATGGTGGGAAGAAAAGGCGCAAACGTCTCAGGTAACGCGCCGTGCAGGAGCAACACCCGTACAATCATGGTGTGGGTAACCGAGTCAACCCAGACAGGGAGCACTACGTGGCGAATGTGAAGCAGGCGGGTGAGAATAGTTAAGGCCGCGATAATACCAAACAGGGCCAACCAACCGGCAGAGCGACGGAGATAGCTCAAACCAGCCCGCCACCGTTTAAGGCAGCTTCTGGTCAGCAGGAGCAGGCCAACTAGGCTGAACAGCAGTAAGCCTGTCTGAGCCGTTTTGGCTGACAATTGCCAGCCAAGCGTGCTTGTCCACAGAAAGAGGATCGGCCAAAAGGCCAGTCCCAGCCCGATTTGCAGGGCGAATTGGACCAGTATGTCACGTGAGCGGGGCAGCCTGAGCAGGTGCGTTAACACGATTCCCGGCCACCAGAGGAGCCATATTGCACCCGGCCAGACTAACCAAAGGGTAGTATTATCCATATAAATATAAAAAGGTCCCAACCCGGGCACCATTGCTTAGGCTAAGACCTTTTTCGAACTGAATAGTTTGATTGTACCACGGATAGGGCACTAAGCTTTAGATACGCTCTTGAAAATTCCCGTGCTGACGTAGTTGGTCACGTCAAATTTTCCACCATCGATCAGGGTGATGATATCCTCAAGGAAACTCAGGGTGAAGTAGAAGTATGGCACACCTTTCGAGACATTAAATTCAAAAATGATACAAACCTTCAAGTCGATAACCTTACCAACCTCGCCATCGATGTGGCCTTTGTCACCGGAAGCTTGCCAGCCGAAGAGGCGAAGCTTGGTACCCGGTAAGGGGAAGGGTAGTTTTTTTGGAGGGGGATATGGACCTGGTCGGATGATCTTGAGGATAAAGCAGAAGATAATTTTTACTTTAACGCCGGCTGGATTTGGCCATTTCTTATCTTTGTCTCGGACTGGCTTGTCCGGATCCCATGTAGCCTGTCCTTCCAGGGGAGCACCTCCCTGGGTATTTACCCTCAGCCAGCCGGGGAAATTAGGATCTTCACTAAACTGGGCCGCCCGATTATCGACCGTAATTTCAACCTGGGGTTCAAAGCCGAACAACGGCTGTGGCGAACCCTGGGCGAAGGCCGGCAAGGTGCCCACTTCGACCACAGGGGTCTCCCACTTGTCCGGCAGGGTTGACAGGGCTACGGCCCCGCCGGTTGCGGCTAATGCTTTTAAGGCGTCACGACGGGTTAATGATTGCTTTTCTTTTTTTAAGCCACTCATGATTCTCCTCCACGTTGAGTTGAAAGAAGCCCAATACACCGAAAATATGGCCCACTATACAGGTGTCGGGCTATTGTGTCAAATTAAACAACAAGGCTTATTTAAGTCGTTTACTCGAACAAGCGGGTAATTTCGTCGCGGGCAAAGGTGGGCAGGGAACGTAGACCGGCTTTACCAAGCAGCAGCCGTCCTTTTTCCGGGGGCTGCACCCGACCGATTAGGCTGGCCCTAAGACCGGCCTGGCGCAGATGATCGACAATTTTGGGGGTAAATTGGGGATCGGCGGCAATGAGCAGCGCGCCAGAACCAATCACCCCCAGAGGCTCCAGCCCGAAATGGCGGCAAAGGGTGACCGTTTCGGGCAGGTAAGGCAACTGATCTGCAAAAATTTCCAGGCCAACTTCGGCCGCCTGGGCTAACTCGTGCAGCCCGGTGGCCACACCCCCTTCGGTTGGATCGTGTAGGGCGTGTACCCCGCCAGCAGCTATGGCGATGGCCGCATCTTTAACCACACTGATACCCGGATTGCGCAAAAAATTCGCGTAGTGATCCAGATTATCCTGACCAAACTGTTCGAGCAATTGGGAACGCATTTCTGTGGCAATAATGGCCGTGCCTTCGATGGCGATGCCTTTGGTGAGGATCAGCTCATCGCCAACTTGTGCGCCGCCGGTGGTGAGCATGTTATCCGGGGCCACCTCACCTAACATCTGACCGATGACCAGGGGCCGGTCCAGATCGTAGGTGATTTCGGTGTGACCGCCGGCCAGACTGATCCCCAGTTCGGCACAGGCCGAGTCAATTTGGCCAAAGATCTGGTCGACCAAGGCCGGGGTGGTTTGATTTTCTGGCAGAAGCAGGGTGGCCAGAAACCAGCGTGGCCTGGCTCCGGTGCAGGCCACATCATTGGCATTGACATGAACGGCGTACCAGCCAATCTCATCGGTGGCAAAGGTGATGGGGTCGGTCTTGGCCACCAGGTAGCGGTCTCCCATGTCGATCACGGTGGCGTCTTCACCGATTGCCCCGCCCACAATCAGACGCGGGTCGTTTGGGGCGTATTTCGTTAATAGTTTGGCTAAGTCCTCTGGGGGTAATTTTCCGATGGGGTAGGTAAACACGTGGCCCTCGCAAAAGAATCCAGCTAAAAAAACAAAGGGCCACACGGGTGTGTGACCCTCTGCCGCGCCGTAGCATCTACCCAATTACGGGAGGTGATGCTACGGCGCTGTGCATGCTACTACAATCAATCATTAGCATCACCTCCTTGGGTTAGGATGGCGATTGGGAAGTGAAAATGGGGACTGAACCCACGTCGATATTATCGCATAAAGATGGCTGTTTGTCAATATGCAATTGGCCCCTATTCGCCACACCTGCCCTATGGGTTCGCCATTCGCCATTCGCTATTCGCCATTCCCAAGATCTCTGCCAGCAGGCTGGTATCGATATTGGCGCCACTTAGAACACAGACCACCGTTTGTCCGGACAGGGTGTGTTGTTCGGCCAGTAAGGGGGCAATGGCGATGGCCCCGGCGGCTTCGACCACGAGTTGCTCCTGATCAACCAGGGTAAAAATGGCCCGCCGTAATTCGGCTTCGCTGAAGAGTAAAATATCGTCGATCAGGGTGCGAGCAATGTAGAAGGGGTGGGCGCCAAATCCGCCGGCCAGGCCGTCGGCGATGGTGGGCGCGTGGTCGTAGGGGTCAATGGGGCGATTTTGCTCAAAGGAGAGTTTGGCTGCCGGCGAAGCTTCCGGTTGGACGCCAATGATTTTGCAAAGAGGATTAATGCCTTTGGCGGCCACGGCAATCCCGGCGACCAAGCCGCCGCCACCCACCGGGACTACGATTGTCTCCACGGTGGGTAACTCGGCCAGAATTTCCAGGCCACAGGTGCCGGCTCCGGCAATGACCTGCGGATCATCGTAGGCCGGGATGTAGGTCGCACCGGTTTCCCGGGCAAAGGTCTCGGCGGCCTGATGAGCGTCTTCATAAGTTTGGCCCACTTTTTGCAGGTTAAGTGAGAAACGGGACAGTTTGACTACTTTGGGGGTCGGCGTTGGACCGGGTATAAAGACGGTCAGGTCACTCAAACCCAGGATTTTGGCCGCATAGGCGGTGCCCAGGCCATGATTGCCGGCACTGGCCGTGACAATCCCTTTGGCCCGGGCGGCATCGTCCAGGGCCATGATTTTGTGTAAGGCCCCCCGTATCTTAAAGCTACCGGTTGGTTGGCGACATTCCAGCTTGAGCCATACCTTGGCTCCGGTCCGGTGGCTTAGGGCTTCGCTATAAATCAGCGGACTGGGATCAGTATAAGGTTTAAGGCGTTGGTGGGCCAGCATAATGTCGTATAATTTTAGCATTGCGCTCTACTCCCTATTTTGGCTGGATTAAAGCTTTGGCCTATAGTTGGTACGTAAACTTTCACCTCAGGGGCCACCATGTGCATCACTGTCTCAAATTGCTGCAAGTCGATCATCCGGCTAAGGGGGGGGAAATAATCGTCCCAGTGATGCGGAATGACCACTTTCGGTTTCAGGAGCGAAGCCAGACGGATTACAGCAGCATCAGGGGCGGGATCGCTCTCGACGGGTAACAGGGCGATATCCGGTTGTAGATGATCGATTTCTGCCTCAAGCCATCCGGCGCTACCAAAGTGAACCAGCGACAGCCCCTCGATCTGAAAGAAATAGGCTACCATCTCTCCCAGCGGCCACTGGTGGTCTAAGGCTTTGACCTGGGGCAGGATCTGCGGGCTACGAAGCAGGGCCCGTAAAATCGGGGATGAATCAATCTGATTGACCAGACTGGGCAGAGCCTGCCAGACTAAGCTCCCCAACCGCTTTGTTTTTCTGGGGATGGTGCATTGCAGGCAATGGGGTGACACGCCCATATTGGCCAACCGGTAGCAAACAGATTCCGGAGCATGGACAATGGCTCCGGTTTGTTGGGTCAGAGCGGGGGTGTCCAGCCCGTGGTCGAAACGACCGTTGGTTAACAAAATTTCGTCGATAGGAGATAGGTCAGCCAATTGAACGGACAAGCGGGGGCTGGCCTCGTCCGGACGGGAAAGATAGGGGTCGATTAAGAGTGTCGCGCCTTCGCTGGTGTCTACTTTAAAGCCAGCCGCGCCAAGCCAGGTAAGTAGCAAGGTTCATATCCTTGGTAACCACCAAGCCAACGTATTGTCCAAAAAACCATCTTTCATCACCCGAGATGTGGCTAAATAATCGAAAAACCGGGGTTTCTACACCGGCAAGCCAGGTAGTTACTATCCTTGGGGAAATAGGGCCTACGTTAAACTGTCATCATATGATACTGACAGGAGGCAACGGTGTCAAACTGGGTTTGATTAAAAGGTAGATTGTCAGGCGGACAAAGGCTGTGGTACAATTATTTAAACTGTTACAGGTGACTGATATGGAGAAGACAGGGTGAGTATTCGGGTTTTGCCGCCTGACGTGGCGGCTAAAATTGCTGCCGGAGAGGTGGTGGAGCGACCGGCTTCGGTGGTCAAAGAGTTGGTTGAAAATGGGATTGATGCTGGCGCGGGCACGATTCGGGTGGAAGTTCAAGGAGGGGGCAAGCGTTTCATCCGGGTGTTGGATGATGGCGGTGGTATTCCGGCCGACGAAGTGCCTTTGGCCTTTGCTCGCCACGCGACCAGTAAATTGATGTCGGTGGATGATCTGAGCCGGGTGACGACCCTCGGCTTTCGGGGGGAGGCCCTGGCTTCGATAGCGGCCGTGTCCCGCTTGACTCTGGTCTCCCGACCGGCGGCCCAGACGGCGGCGACACGTATCCGTCTTGAAGGGGGGCACCAGGCTTCGCTGGGGTCGGCCGGGGCGCCGGCCGGCACGATGGTCACGGTGGAAAATCTCTTTTACAATGTCCCGGCCCGGCTTAAGTTTCTCAAGGCCGAGGCGACCGAAACCGGTCACATTTACCGGGTGGTGTCTCATTATGCCATGGCCTATCCCCACGTTCGTTTTAGCTTGCAAAATGACAACCGGACCACCTTTCAAACGACCGGCAGTGGGCAGTTGTTTGACGCCCTGGTGGCTGTTTTTGGCCTAGAAACGGCCCGACAGATGATTCTGGTGGAAAGCGAGGAAGCGGAGGAGTCTCATATCAAAGTGTACGGCTACGTGGGAGCGCCCTCTTTGCACCGGGGTGGGCGGGACAAGATCATCTTTTTTGTCAACAAACGTTGGATCCAGGATCGCTCGCTGAATCAGGCGGTGGTGCAGGCTTATCATACCTTTTTGCCGGAAAAGCGGTATCCGCTGGCCATCTTGAATATCGACCTGGATCCATCCGACGTAGATGTGAATGTGCACCCGACCAAGGCCGAGGTAAAATTTAGAGAACCCCGGACCATCTTTAAGGTCGTGCAGAAGACGGTGCGGGAGGCTGTGATTGCGGCTGCGCTGGTGCCGACTTATGGCCGGCATCCCTCGCCCTCTTCTGGTTTTGGCGGGGGTCATGCCGGGGATACCGCCCCCTGGCAAACCTCATTTGGCCGGCCTGGCGGTCCGGCTTTTAGCCAGTTTGGGCTCGAGGTCCAGCGGACCGCCCCCTTCTCGCCGGAAGAAGCGGAGGGAGCGGATTGGTCGATGGCCGGGCAACCTGCTACCGCCATTCCCCCCATGCGGGTCGTTGGCCAGATTCAGCAGATGTACATTGTGACCGAGGGACCGGATGGCCTGTATTTGATTGACCAGCACGCCGCTCACGAGCGCATTTTGTATGACAAACTGATGACCCAAAAAGCTCAAGCGGCGGTGGCCCGCCAGCAGTTGTTGGAACCGGTGGTGGTCGAACTGTCGCCCGGCCAGGCGGCCATGGTGGAGGCGGAACTGGATGCCTTGACCGAGGTCGGCTTTGAACTGGAACCATTCGGGGGAACGACCTACCGCATCCGGGCCGTGCCCGATATGCTGGGCCAGGCCGAGCCGGCCCAGGCCCTGGTCGACATTCTGGCCGAGATGGCCGATGGGGCCATTCCCCTGGCCCGGGAAACTCACGAACGAATTGCCATTACCGTCTGCAAGCGGGCTTCGATCAAGGGGGGCCAGACCTTATCGATGGAAGAGATGCGGGAGTTGGTGCGCCAACTGGAGGCCACCACCGCTCCCCGCACTTGTCCCCATGGCCGCCCAACCATGATTCACCTCAGCGCAGCCCAGTTGGCCCGGGAGTTTGGGCGGTTGTGATTCGTCTTTGATCTTCCATTATCTAAACCTTTCTCAAGCCAAATTCTTTGAATTAAACCACTTTCAATACCAGCTTGCCCACAACTCGTCCGGTCTCACTACGAGTATGTGCCTCATGGACTTGTTCTAAAGGATAGACTTTCTCAATCAGAGGAACCAATTTCCCGTTTTCTACCATTTCTTTAAGTACCGCCAGGTCCTTTGTGCTGGATTTGCAATCCATAATTTTCACTTTTTTAGCACTGAACATGTTGATCAATGGACCCAAAATCATGGATTGAAACGAAGGCAAGAGGCGAACGTAAATCCCTTCCGGCTTTAGGGTCATCTTTGCCTGGGAAAAAGTCTTATTCGCCACAACGTCAAAAAAAATATCATAACATCCAGCACATTTGAGCACATCCTGTTTTGTATAATCAATGACGTCATCAGCTCCCAAATTTCTGGCTAATTGTAGATTGTTGGTGCTGCATACCCCGGTGACCTTACACTCGAGGGCCTTGGCAATTTGTACCCCGGCCAGACCAACACCGCCTGAACACCCATTGACGATTATGTGATCGCCCTTTTTGAGCCGCCCCGAATAAACCAAGGCTTGATAGGCGGTCAACCCGACCAATGGAATGGAGGCAGCCTCTTCAAAGCTCAGGTTTTTGGGCTTCGGACCAATTTCTTCTGCCTTCACTTTGATAAATTCCGCGTATGTCCCGCGATTGAACGCTTCTACGAATCCCCACACGGCATCTCCCGTCTTGTACTTTGTGACCTGTCTCCCTACTTCAGCGACAATTCCCGCGTAATCGCCTCCCAAAATTCTGGGCGGTTTTCTACCGGTCAGAATCTTAAAATCGCCTCTTCTGACTTTCCAATCTATGGGATTCACTGAACAGGCGTGAACTTGAACCAATATTTCATCATCTTTGATGACAGGCTTTTCCACTTCCTGGTGCTTCAAAACCTCAACTCCCCCATATTTATTGGTGATGATTGCTTTCATTACTTCCTCCATTCTGTCGCGGTTCAAATCGTATTACCGGGATAATGTCCTGTTCCCCCAACGCGCGATAATCTGCCTCTGTGCCGTCCACTTCGTAACCCACCATGCGCGACAAATTTTTGATGGCGGTAGGGTGTCGTTGGGCGTAGTCGAGGATCGCAGCGCCTGACTCGGTAGGGGTGAGGGGAACAGCCGTGACAGCCAACTTCTTCCGGCCCACCACAATCGTTACCGCCGGGGTTGCCAACAGGTTTTGATACCATTGCGACTTCGGTCCAAAACCGGCAGCAACGTAGTAGGTGTCGCACTCCTGGTCATAAGCTATCACCTCTACCACCGCCTGGCGTGATAAGCCGCTTTTACGCCCAATGTGGTTGATCAACAAAAACCGTTTGCCCAGCAGCCAGCCCAGCCCCCAACGATACAGCCAGATGGGGGCACGGAAGAACAACCGGCTCAAGCCGGTAGGGAGTTTTCGTTCGTGTAACTGTTCAGGCATTGTTTTTTACCTCCGGATGTTGTAGCCCTGCCAGCAGCAGCCGTACGGCCGACTCAACCTGTTGGCTTAAATCAAATTGCGCCGGATAAATAACCCATAAGAGCAAAATCCCTTCAAACAGCCCCGTCAATGTTATGGCTGTTTCAACCGGATCGACAGCCCGAAGTTCGCCGTCGGCAATCCCTTGGGCTATTAAGGCCGTCAAACGATCCTCATTAGCGTGGAAATATTTATGCAATGACTTGATCAAGGCCTCGTCGCGTATCGCCAGGGCGTAGAATTCCAGCGGAAAGGGGAATTGGGTAAACCATGTCTCAACTTCTTGCCCCGCTAAATGCGCCATTTGCACCAGTTTATCCGCGGCAGGACCTTCTGCGGCCAGAATCGCATCTAGCTGCGCCTGTTGGGCCGCAAAGAACTGATCGAAGATGGCGGCAACGATGTCATCTTTGCTTTTGAAATGCCAGTAAACTCCCCCTTTACTCAGGCCAGAGGCCCGCACAATATCGTTCATACTGGCTTTGGCAAACCCCTTTTGGGCGTATACACGCAAGGCTGCGGTTAGAATTTGGGTTTTAGTGTCGTGTTCTGTCATTTTATTCTCCAGTAGAAACCGACCGGTTGGTCTATTTTTATGATTATAGCACAGAAGATAATCATTGTCAAGACCGACCGGTTGGTTGGTTTACTGCTCCTCAATTATGCATTTGAAATGGGTAACCACCGTCCCTACCCGGATAGGGGGATTTTTTTACTTCTGTTGCCTCAGAAGAGATTTCTGAAAACCTATCAACATCATACATAACTCGCATGGCAAATCGTCCTGGCTATGGCTCATATTGGCCTTGATCAAGGGTGCAAAAAAAATCAATCATACTTTACAAGTTCGCCTAAATCAATTAAACTGGCTCTACATCTAAGATGCCAAATTTGGGTGTGACGTAGGGGCGAGGTAGGTCGAAGCATATTTTGTTTGTAATGAGAACCTCAATTCGATCTGCCTCGCCCCTATTCGATTTAAATAGAACTATCTAATCTTTTCAAAGCTACCTGCCGCTTAAGTGATGATTGAGAAGACTGAGGTTCTGAAATTCATTTCTGAAGCGTTTGCCGATGTTCCGCGGCCGGATGACAAAACACTCCTACATTCAGCGTGCTACGATGATATGGACCTGCAAAGTTTTTACGGTGGGACCTACGCCTCTTGGCGAGATATTCCCGACGAAACGATAGCCTACGAGAACGCGGCTCTGTGCTTTGTTAGTCCGGTCGGATTTCAACACCTTATCCCGGCCTATATGAGTTGGACGCTGAATAACTTGGCTAATCTTTCCTCTGCTTCAGCAGAGGCAACTATCTATGCTTTGAATCCACGGGGCGAGTTAGAAAGTTTTCAAATATCCAAGTATGAGCTTCTTGATCTTAATCAGAAGAAATCGATCGTTGCTTTCCTCGACTATCTCAAACGTCACGGTCAGGACTTGATCGACATCGAGGCGGTCGAACTGGCTCGAACTTTCTGGTTGAAAGAGATAGAGCAATCGGCCTCATAGAAGGTCGCTTCACATTTGGTTGGATAATGGAAGGGATACTAACGCGGGCAGGGTTTACAATAGACGAAGCAGATTATAGTGACCTTATCGCTGAATATCTGTGTACAAAGACGGAATTGTAGATTACTTATGGAACGCCGGAGCGTTCCGGCTGTATGCCGACGAAAATTGTCGACACGAGAGAAAAAAGCTACCTCACATGTGACCTCGTCCCCTTGTCATCCGTCATACTTAATAGAAAGTGGCAGGAGTTGACCGATCAAAACCGATAGCGCCGACGACATTTTTAAGGCGTTGTTTTGTCAATACGAGCGGCCTATCTGCTCTTATCTGGCTCGGCTAACCGGCGACACGGCTCGGGCACAGGAGTTAACTCAGGAAACATTTATCCGCACTTACCGGGCCTTAGTGCGGGGTGAGCGATGGGATAATCCTCGGGCCTGGCTCTATCGCGTGGCCTCACGACTGGCGACCGATGACTATCGCCGCCGCAAGTTGCTGGCCTGGCTGCCTTTATCCGGGCTGGAGCTTGATGGGGGGCAGAGCGTCGAAGCCACGGTGACGGAACAGGTGGCTGTCCAGGCGGTCCTGAACGCCCTGCCGCCGAAATATCGCATTCCTTTGCTTCTCTATATTCACGAAGCGTGTTCGGTCGCGGAGATTGCGGAGACCCTGAATATTTCAGCCAGTGCGGTCAAAATGCGGTTAAGCCGGGCGCGGGAAAAATTTCGCCGGACTTACGAGGAGGATGCAAAGTTCATTGGCCAGGATGCCCCCAAAGCTGTTCAAACGGAGGCCAAAGGGGGGGGACAGGCCCGGCTTTGGCTTCCTCATGTCAAGGAGGGGGCCGATGAACCGGTGTAAAACAATCCGAAACTTGTTAGCCCTGCGACCAGCCGATTTGAGCTTTGCAGAACAGCAACAGGTCAAAATGCACCTGGTGGCCTGTGCTGAATGTACGGCTCTGGCCCAGGTCTACGCCGGGCAGGATGGCCTGATCCGCAACGGGCCTCGGGTCATGCTAACGCCGTCACAGCGGGGTCATCTCCTTTCGCAAATTCAACGAGAACGGAGACGATACACAATGATGAGCAAATCAGCCCTTATCTTGAGTACGGTTACGGCCATTGTGCTTTTTGTCGCAATCGGACTTGGGGTGGGCGCCTTGGTGACAAACCAAGCTACCCCCGAAGCACTGCCTGCCCGGTTGGTTGTTGAGGCGGAAATATCGTCAACCCCAGAGGTGACACTGTCACTGGTCTGGCCAGTGGAGGGTCATCACATCGGGCAAGGCTATTCTGAGACGCATCCTGCGTTGGACATTGCGGCTGAAGAAGGGACGACCGTGGTGGCGGTGGCCGATGGTGTGGTAATATTTGTGGGTTGGGATGAACTGCATGGCCATAACATTCTCATTGACCATGGCCATGGATGGCGGAGCTTTTATAGCAAGTTGTTGGACTATCAGGTTGCGGTCGGGGATGAGGTAACCACCGGCCAACCAATTGGCCGAGTAGGCAGTACCGGCCAGTCTACCGGTCCTCACCTGCACTTTGAATTGCGCCAGAATGTTGACCCCTGGCCGCTTTTGCCCAGGGCAATCGCATCTTATTATGTAAAACTATTTTAGCACTCAACCGCATCAAGTGCTAGAAAACTTCGAATTTTGGGACTTGTTGCGTCTATTATTACCTTGGGTGGCCGCCTCGTTACACAGATTTAGGTTCAAAAACACCCATTGTATAACTGTATTGGGGTTATCTTTCGTTAGCACTTAGTACACCAGAGTGCTAACGCGCAAAAACCCCGTAAAAAGCGGTAGAATCAGCCATTTAGATGCGATTGCCCTGCGCTTTTGCCCCCCCCGGAAGCGGAACATTAGAGGTAATGTTTCACCGATAATATCTATCCCTATATGCGCCAGTTACCGTTTTGCCCCGAGTACCGGATTACTATTCTGCAGCCTGCACTGCAATCACTTTCCCCTGGTAAGCAAAGATTACATTGACCCCACTTTGCAAGAAAGGCCGAGCGGTCGAGTCATCAGCCAGGGCGAAATACGCCTTTGAACCAAAAACCACAGTTCTATCAACCTGAATATTACGAGCAACCCACTCGTCGGTAATCGGACCGTCCAGATTGGGTTGATCCTGCAAGAGGGCGAGGTCCACGTTCTGGCTGGCCAACTGGACCAGGCTTTGCTGGCTGTTGTTGAGCACGTTGGCGCCACGGGCCAGGTCGGCCTGGGTGGCCTGTTGGTAGGCCTGGTTCTGGACCCGGGCTTGCACGGTGGTCTGACCCCAGGCCTGATTCAACCCTTGTTGTTGGTATAGATCCATATTGGTGGCCGAAGCCGCCCCGTCGACCTGGGCCTCGATGATGAAGGTGGTATAGGGGGTGACCAGGCCATAGGCCAGGCCCAACTCCCGGATTTCTTCCACCAGGGCCTGGCTTTCGCCGCTGACCCGAACCTGGTCCAACAACTCACCGATGCGCCGGGTGGCCCACAGGCGGGGTACAAAGTCGTGGTCACCGGTCTGGTTCAGGTCGAAGTGATAGACATACTGGCGCGGTTCGCCACCGGCCTGGCCCCGCACCCGCACGGTGACGGTGGAGGTGATGGTCCGGTAGCGGCCGGTCAGCAGGAGACTGGCGCTCTGGAATAGATCAGGCGCGGCCTGGGGATACAAATCGGTGGCTTCCAGGCCCTCGAACTCAACCACGACATCGGTCAACACCGGGGCGGCGATACGCTGGTAAAAACCGGTCAGGGCGGCTTCCAGGCTTTCGCCGGGTTGGACGTAGGTGACCGTACCACCGTTGTCGGCGGCCAGGCGGTCGAGTAGATGGGTGTTGACGTCGTAGCCGACGCCGAAGACGTGCAGGCGAGCCTCTTGAGGGGCGTTGGCCCGAGCCACCCGGTCGGCGATGAGCGTCTCGTCGGTGATTCCGGCCGTAGGCAGGCCATCGGTCAAGAAGACGACCAGGCGAGCGGCCTGACGCGATTCGCTACGGGCTATGATCTCTAATCCGGCCTGCAGGGCGGCGGCCAGGTCGGTATTACCGTCGGCCCGTAGGCCGTCTACATAGCGCCGGGCCTCAGCCAGGGTACTCCGCTCGACCGGTTGCAGGGTGCGGGCAAAGGTCGACAGGCGGTGGTCAAAACTGACGATGGAGAAACGGTCCGCCTCGTCGAGTTGGTCCAGGATGAAGCGCAAAGCGTTCTGGGCCTGTTCGATTTTCTCGCCACTCATACTGCCCGAACGGTCAATAACGAACACGATGTCCTTGGAAATGGTGCTCTCTGTCGCCGGTTCCGCTTCTGGCGAGAAGAGAAACAGGAAGTGGTCTGTATCGTTCCGCCGGCCGGTCAACAATCCGCTACCAAAACCGTCTTCAGTTGGGGCGAAGAACAGTTCGAAGTCGTCGGTCGGGCGGATGTCCTGCGCCTGCCAACGAATGCGGGCCTGGTTCGGGCCCAGCCATTCGGTGGTCACCGGATGGGTCGATGAGTAGAGGCTGGCCAGGCCGGATGAGGAACTGAGGTCCACGGTTAAGGATAGTTCCTCCAGCGGCGCAGCGGAATAACGCTCGGTGCTCAGGACGTAACGGTAGCGATACAAGCCCCCCACCGGCACCAGGACCTCTTCGTAGGTCAGGCTCATCTGGCGCGAGCCACCGGGGGGGAGACTGAGATCAAAGGCCAGCGTTTCCCAATCGGCGTATTGCAATAGCGAGGGATCACGCCTGTGGGCGATGGTCGGATACAGGGTGGCGTTGGTCGTGGCCGAATCTTGGCGGATTATCGGTTGCAATTGTCCATCAACCGTGGCCTGGAAGCGGGAGAGGATGGCCTCCGGGGGGACGGGGAATAGATAACGTCCGCCGATTGGAAAGGGGTGGGGATTGTAAAACTCCTGGTCTACCCGCGTCACCGCGTGACCGTCCTCGATGTGCACCGTGACCCGGTGGTAGCGTACGACCAGGTAGTCGGGGCTGAGTTCCTCGGGGATAATCATCCCGTCGGCCAGGGCGATGGTGTGGCCCTGGTGGAACCAGAACAGGGTTATCAGTAGGAGTAAAGTGATTTTTCGCATAGTTATGCCTCCGAATATCATTACGCCACAGTAGCTGTGCCGTTCGTGATAGTTATGAAACCGTGTTGCGTATTGCGTGTTGCGTATTTCGTCGATTCACGCAACACGCAACACGTAATAAATGCAGTTCACCCCAGCAACTGCCCGCAGTTTAGACAATAGACCGATTCAAACTCGGCCGGGACGAACTGGTGGTGCCCACAGTCGGTGCAGCGGCGGCAGGAACTGGTGTCCCGGCCACAACCGGGGCAAAACTTGTGATCCTCCGCCAAAGGCCGGGCGCAGTATGGACAGTAGCGGTGAACCGGTTCCGGGGGAGCTTCGTCCGGTGGTGAAGCGGAATCTGGTTGCAGGACAGCCTCGTCCGATGGCGGAGCGGAATCCGGTTCCGGGACAGCCTCATCCGGCGGCGGGGTAGGTTCTGGTTCTGGAACGGCCGGGCGGCGGGCGTAAAGGATCATAAAGGTGCCGAGGAGGAGGAAACTGCCACCGGTCAGGAGCAAACCCCGCCAGGGGGTCAGCATCCCCAACGAGAAGATACCCAGGAAAACGAACAGCCACAGACCAAGACGCCACCTGACTTGTTGCCAGCCAGCGATAAGCCCCAGGAAGGTCAGTAACAGGCCGGAGACGAGCAACAGGGCCAGGACGGCGGCCAGCGTTACTTCGACCACCCCACTCAAAAAGGTGAGCAGGGGGTAAAAGAGGGCCAGGGCACAGCCGGTCAGTAAGTAGCCCTCCAGCGGCAGGCGCAGGTCACTCAGGTGGAACATGCCGGCCAGTGAGATCAGGCCGAGGCCGACCAGGAAAGGGGCCAGTATGGCCAGCGTATGAAAGTCATCCTGCAATTGAGCCACGCGCTGGGCAAAGCTGAGGCGGGTGGGCAAGCTGAGCTGGATATCACGGTCGGCGATCAGGCCCGTGTAATGCCAGGTAATGGTTTGGCTGTCATTGCCGACCTCGTTGTCGGTCGGCGGTAGGGAGGTCTTGGGGACTTCGCTGCCAATGAGACCTTCTACTGTAACGGTGATGTCCACGTCGGCGCGCTGGTTGTGAGGTAGGCCATAACTGAAGTTGGTAGCACCGTCGGCCTGGTAGCTGATCGTGAGCTGGTGTTCCTCACCAGGCTGGAGGACGGTTTGCCAACTGATACCCCGGGTGGTGTAGTTGGCGGCCGGGGGCTCCTCGCCGTCTACCAAGAAGCGCACCTCGTGCAGGGTTTCGAGATTGTTGGGAAAGGGAAAGAACAGTTCCACGGTAGTAGCCATCGGGCCGGGATGGGCCAGGTGGTACTGCCCGTGAAAGTCGAGGTCGTAGACGGTAACACTGACCCCCTCTTGCTCCTCATAGCGGGCAGCCAGGGTGGCCCGAACCCAGCTCTGCCGGCCGGGTAGGTTGGCCGCTTCAACCTGGCCGTCAGGTTGGACGATGTTCAAAATTGGGGCGTGCTGGGCGAGGCTACGACTGTAGTTGTAGCTAAGATATTCCTGCTGAGCTGTGGTATAGATTTGGGTGGGCAGGTTACTGACAACGGCAAAGTAGGTGACCAGCAGCCCGGTCAGGACCACCAGTAGCAGGCCGTTGACGAGCATTTTACTGATTGGTTGTTTTGGGATCATTTTGTACACCTTTAATTCCAAATCGAGATATTATTCAAGCTCGAAACTGACCGTCACCCTGGCCTTGACCGTAATCTGGCCGGGAGCGAGGCTATCTCCGGCAGCAGAGGAATCGTTACCAACTTCCTGGATCACGTTTTGAGCCATTCCCCCGCCCCAGCGAGACCCCCACCAGGCGTTATAGCCGGACCACCAACCCATTTGGTCTTCCCGGATGGTGCGTGGTTTGCCGATGCTTTGTCCCAACTCTCCGGCTAAAGCGGTGGCTTTTTCCTGGGCCGCCTTGATGGCCAGGGCCCGGGCCTGGTCTCGGTACTGGCGCAGTTCCGTGGTCCGAAATTGAATGCCATGCACGTAATTGACCTCGGCGGCCAGGACAGCGGTCAGCAGGTCTTCAAACCTGGCTATATCTTTTAGGGTGATGACAATCGTTTTTCGTACGAAGTAGCCGATTAGCTCATCCTTTTCATAATTGTCGTGATACCTTGGCTCAATGCTGACGTGGTCGGTTTGGATGTGCTGTGGCTTGATGCCATAACTTTTGGCAATGGCCAGGACCTCTTTGACCCGTTCGTCATTTTGACGTTTGGCCAGGTCCAGATTCTTGTCCCAGGTTTCTACGCCGAGGATTAGAATGACTTCGTCGGGCACGACCCTGACGTCCGCGTCCCCGGTGACGGTGATCAGGCCTGGCTCGGATGTGTCTGCCTGATTTCCGGTCCAGGCGGATAGCGAGAAAACGACGGCGAGAGCGACGATAAGAATAGTTATGATTTTTGTTTGCATTGGTATCTCCTTTTTGACGAACTTAGCGGTATACACCAGCTAGTCTTAATTTAGTTTTATGGTAACAAGGTTCTGTGACAGGTGTGTGACAAGGAGAGGACAGTTCAGGGGCAGATTATCACCTTGATCGACTCCACAATCTATTTGCCCCCAAATTGAAATACACTCGCTTGTCAGGTGGTGTTAGGTATAGTAAACTGCTAAGAAACAACCTGTTTCTTGCGGCATAGAGACCTTTAGGGTTTTCATGGAACTTAATAAAATAATCGGGGAATAGATGGTCGGGCATAGGGATGCCCGGCCTACCCCAATTAATTTTTTAACCTTCATTAAAGCCCTAATAAAGGTCTGGGTCGTTGAATTTCAATTGAAGTTGTCTTTGTATAGAAAGAACCAACCGATGATCAAAACCGTCACCGCTATCCGATACTTGACCCCGTTACGAGAAGGGGGATCGCTGCCGGCGATTGTCGAAGCGGACGATGGCCAGCTTTACGTTATGAAATTTGTAGGGGCCGGACAGGGGCCCAAGGCCCTGATTGCCGAGTTGGTGGCCGGGGAGATTGGCCGGACGTTGGGCTTGCGCGTGCCGGAGATTGTCTTCATTGAACTCGACCAGACTTTAGGTCCCTCGGAACCGGATGCGGAGATTCGGGATCTACTCAAAGCAAGTGTCGGCCTCAACCTGGGACTGCGTTACCTGCCCAATGCCTTCGCTTTCAACCTGCTCCTGCAACCACCCCCTGATCCGGAGCAGGCGTCGGCCATCGTCTGGTTTGATGCCTATGTAACCAATGTCGACCGCACCTCACGCAATGTGAATCTGCTCATCTGGCAGGATAATTTGTGGTTAATTGACCACGGGGCCTGCCTCTACTTCCACCATGATTGGAACGGCTACCTGGATCGTAGCCGCAGCCCTTTTTCCCTGATCAAGGAGCATACCCTCCTGTCCTTTGCCAGCACCCTGCTCGAAGCCGATGCCGTCTCGCAGACCCGCCTGACGCCAGCGGCCCTTAGCCGTATCGTCAATCTCATCCCCGATACCTGGCTCGATGGTGAGCCATACTTTACCAGCCATGCCGAACATCGTCAGGCTTACCTCACCTACCTGCTGAGCAGATTGGAGGCGTCGCATCTATTTGTTGAAGAGGCCAGACATGCCCGCACTAAGTTCGTTTGATTATGCGATTGTACGCGTGGTTCCCTGTGTCGAGCGAGAGGAGTTTATCAATGTGGGGGTCATTCTGTTCTGTCGCACCCTCCGTTTCTTGGAGGCCCGGATTGAGCTGGATACCAAGCGGCTGACGGCCTTATCACCCCAGTTGGACCTGGCTATGGTTCAAGCCCACCTCGATCTTATTCCCCGCATTTGTGCCGGAGGGACCAAGGCCGGCCCCATCGGTCAATTGAGCCAGTCTGAACGGTTCCAATGGCTGGTGACGCCACGTAGCACCACCATTCAGGTTTCCCCCGTCCACTGTGGCTTGTGCGTCGATCCCCAAGCTACCCTTGATGATTTATTTGAGAAGATGGTCCGTGCCAACCCCGGCTAACCCACAGAGGAGTTCGCGGTGCGTAGCCTCCCCTGGCTCAACTGGGTTGCCGGCTGAACCAGCCCGATTTATTGACCGTGCCGGACTGGTTAGCTTGGGTAGAGACCAAGGCCGTGCCTGCAGATTACGAGCAGGGCAGGGTAAATGAGACGACCGTGCCCTGGCCCTCTTGACTCTCCACCCACAACCGGCCGCCGTGGGCTTCGACCAGGGAGCGGGCGATGGCCAGGCCCAGACCGCTGCCGCCCCCGGTCCGAGAGCGGGCCTTGTCGGCCCGGTAGAAGCGCTGGCCGATGCGGGCCAATGCTTCGGCGGGAATACCGATACCCTCGTCTTGCACCTGGACCAGGACCGGCTGGTCAGGCCCACCATCCAGGCTAATGGTGACCTGGCCCCCCGGCCGGGAGTATTTGATGGCGTTGTCCAGCAGGTTGACCAAGACCTGCTCAATCCGGTCGGGATCGACCGAAACCGAGGGACAGGTGGGATTGGCCTCCACTTGCAAAAGCAATTGCCGGGCTTCGGCCTGGGGGGTCAACTGGGCGACCGTGGCTTGGATCAATGGGGTCAGGTCGACCGGCTGTCGCTGCAAGTTCAGGGCCTCGGAATCGGCCCGCGATAGGAGCAACAGGTCATTGATGAGCCGGATGAGGCGGTCGGTTTCATTCTCGACCGTCTCCAAAAAGTCGTCCCGGACCTCGGGGTCGTCTACGGCTCCATTGCGCAGAGTCTCCACCAGGCCCTTAATCGAGGTTAAGGGCGTGCGCAGTTCGTGGGACACGTTGGCCACCATGTCGATCTGCATCTGGCGGGCGGCCCGCAGGCGAGCCGTCATCTCGTTGAAGGTCTGGCTCAGGCGTCCCAACTCGTCTCGGGAATTAACTGGCACCTGTTGATCGAGTTGGCCCCGGGCGACAGCTCCGGCGGCTGTGGTCAGCCGGCGCAACGGGCTGGCGATGGCTCCTGACAGCAGCAGCCCCACCAGGCCTGAGAAGATCAAGGCGATGACGGTGGACAGCAACCACCGGCTGCGCAAATCCTGCAATACAGCCGTCACGTCACTTAAGGATTGGCTGAGGTAGACCACGCCGACCAACCGGTTCTCGACTTGCACCGGTAGGGCTAAGTGCATAGCGGCTTCCTGATCCTGACTCGCTTGATCCACCCGGCTGGCGTACTGGCCGGCCAGGGCCTGGACCACCAATGGATCGGACCGCAGATTGGTGCCTTCCTGCCCCTGAGGCTGGGAGTCGACCAGTACCAGGCCCTGGGCATCCAGGATGAGAATGCGTGTATCCAGTTGGGTACTGAGTTGGAATGAGGCATCGGCCAGGTAACCCAGATCAAGGTCCAGATCTCCGGTCGGGGGGATAACGTTTTGGGTTTGGAGAGAAAGGTTGCCCTGCTGCCGCTGTTGGAGTGTGTTGTAAGCCGGGGCCTGAACCTCGACGGGGGGACCGTCGATAATAGCACCCGGAATAAGGGCCTGGGCCGTAATTCGGGCCTGAGCGATAAGGCTATCTTCCATGGTTTGCAGGAAGTATCGCTCCAGGAATGATAACAACAAAAAGCCCGACAAGCCCATGGCCAGAACGATCACCAGCAGGTGGCTCAGGGTCAAGCGGACACGGATACTGGAGAACATTGGCTGCCTCTGTTCAATGTACTAGCTTGTAACCCACGCTCCGCACGGTGACGATGATTTCGGCTTCGGGGGCAACTTGACGTAATTTGGCCCGCAGACGCTTGATAGCGGCATCGACGGCGCGCAGGTCGCCGTAATAATCATAGCCCCATACTTTTTCCAGTAATTGCTCCCGGCTCAACACCTGGCTGGCGTGCTGGGCCAGGGTGTATAGTAGATCGAACTCCAGGGTGGTCAGTTCCAGGTCGGTATCATCCCAACGGGCCTCCCGGCGGGCCAAATCTACGGTCAAAGCATCCACCTGGATGATGTTCGAGTCCGGTGCGGCTAATTGGGTATTGGTCCGGCGCAGGACATTCTTAACCCGGGCCATCAACTCCCGCACACTGAAGGGCTTGACTACGTAGTCGTCGGCCCCCAACTCCAGGCCGACCACCCGGTCTATTTCCGTATCACGAGCCGTGAGCATAATAATGGGCACATCCCGCTCCCGGCGCAGGGTTCGACACACCTCCAGGCCATCCAACAGGGGCAGCATCAGGTCGAGGATAATCAGGTCCGGCTGCTCCCGCCGGGCCTGGGTCAGGGCCTCTTCTCCATCTCGAGCAATCAGAACCTCATAGTTGGCCCGCTTGAGGTTATAAGCCAGCATATTCACAATGGGCGGCTCATCATCCACCACCAGAATTCTGGTAGGCATTACTCTCTCCGGTAGCAGGGGCATTGCGTAAATGGAGTCCAAAGTGCACTTTGGACTCCGTATCAGGTCACATTAACAGCTTAACAGAAAGTAGAGGCTGCGTCAAGCGAGTATAGGGCAGGTTTGTGACACAGAGATGACAAATGGGAGACAAATTGTGGGGAAAAGTTGCTAACTTGCCCGGCGTACGGTTAACAAATTACGTTTCACGTTTTACGCTTCACGTTTCACGTTTCACGTTTCTGGTTCTAACGCGGTTTCCGGCCGGCGACCCATAAATGGACCAGGCCCCGCCAGCGTTGGTGATGGTAAATGGTCAGGCCGGCGTTGGTGATGTGTTTGCTCCAGGTAGCCGGGGAGAAGAAGCTAAAGGCACCGGGCCCAAAGGCGGCCAGATTCAGGAAGTCACGGCCCTGCTCGGCAATTAATAGACGACCATCCGGTTTGAGGATGCGGGCAAACTCGGCAAAAAGGGCGTCACGGTCGGTGGCGTCTTGTATTTCGTGCAGGCTAAAATCACAGTAGATGACGTCGGCCCAGTTGTGGGGCAAAGGTAGGCTGTCCGCCCGACCGGAGCGGCGATAGATCCGTCGTTTGGCCTCCAGGGGTGGTTCCATATCTCGGGCTCGGCGCAGGGCCGGGTCTGTCATTGTGGTGGGGTCGTAGATGTCGATCAGGAAATAGTAAGCGGGCTGAAAATGGGCCAGTAAGCCCCGGCTGCCCCGAAGCTTACCACAGGTAATATCAATGACGACGTTGGCCTGAGCCAGATTGCCCAATTCGGCCAGGCGATCATACTCGTGCTTGGCTCCCCCATCGTAAACGATAAAGGTGGTTATCAAAATACTGAGCACCAGGGCCAGGACGGCCAGGCCACTGGCCAATAAAATCCAGTACCAGGGGGCCGGTAGCCAGGTGCTAACCCCCAGGGCGATCAAGCCAAAAAATAAGGCCCCGGCAAATATGGGCCAGTTGTAGAGCAGGGTTGAAATCGTCCCTGAGTATTGACGATGGGTCAACAAACTGGGAAACAGTCCGGTTTGAGATTTTACAGTCATCGGTTTACTTCTCCTGTTATCGGGTAAAAAACAACATTACTATTTTTCACAAACTTCAGAAAAAATTGAAAACTGTGAATAAAAAACAAAAGGGGTTAGTTACAACCCCAGCTTTTTTAAGCCCAGCATTTTGCCCAGCAATTTCAAAATGCTGCGTGGGCTTTGCTCTTCTAATTCTTTATAAACAATAACCCCCGTTTCAAAAAAGTCAAGCAGATTGCTTAGTTGTTCTCGTTCATATTTTCCTTCGGAGTCTGACATCTGGTTCAAATCGGTCACGCTTTCTCGTAAAACGTTGATGGTGGGGTCAACTTCTCGTTTTTTGCGTTCGCGAGCGATGATACGAAACATCTTCCAGACATCTTTCTGGGTGGTGTAGAACTCACGCCGCTCGCCTTTGACGTGCATCCGGCTGACGATACCCCAGGCGATTAGCTCACGTAGGGCCATACTGACGTTGCCCCGGCTGATTTGTAGCTCAGCCATAATGTCATTGGCCGAGAGTGGCTCCGGTGAAATGAACAGCAGGGCATGAATCTGGGCCATGGTGCGATTGATGCCCCACAGAGAGCCCATCTCTCCCCAGTGTAAAATAAATCTTTCTTTCACCCGGTCAAGTTCACTCATTTTGCCAGTTCCAAAGTTTCAGAAATTACTGAAAGATTGTAGCATGAAAGAGAAGGGAAGTCAATAAACAGTAACGCGGGTGTATTTCAATGTTTATCAGCGTTCGTCTGCGTCCGATTTTAGTTGCAACTCGACCGCCCTACACTTTACTTTTCATCTAACTTTACGTTTCCGCCCTAATACCTCCTTCGTCGCCTCCACCTCCTCCCGCGTCACCGTCTGCCGGACCTCTTCCAGGTCTCGCATAACCTGGGCCCATTTTTGGCCCTCGGCGGCGCTGATCCACTCCAGTTGCAGCCGTTCCGGGCGGATATCTTTGCGGGCTAACTGCTTCTGCAGCCGTTCCACCCGCTTGGCGGTGTGGTGGTTGGCGTCAATGTAGTGGCAGTCGCCGAAGTGGCAGCCGGAGACGAGGACCACGGCTGCGCCCTTTTCAAAGCCGTGCAGGACGAACTTGGGGTCCACCCGGCCACTGCACATGGTGTGAATGACCCGGGCGTTGGGCGGGTATTGCAGCCGGCTGACCCCGGCCAGGTCTGCCCCAGCGTAGGAGCACCAGTTGCAGGCAAAAACCAGAATCCTTTCGTGAGGATCGTGGGCCAGGGCGGCCTCAATTTGGGCCATCATTTGCTGGTCGGTGAAATGGTGGATGGTGATGGCGTCGAAATTGCACTCAGGGATGCAGGTACCGCAGCCCTGGCACATGGCTTCGATGACACTGGCCTTGATTTTTTGTTTGGCCTGACCGCCGGTGATGGCGTGGAAGGGGCAGACCCGGACGCAGCGTCCGCAACTGGTGCATAGCTCGGCGTCCACCCAGGCCACCACCGGTTCCAGGGTGATGGTAGGCTGGTTGAGAACGATCTGGGCCCGGGCCGCAGCCGCCCCGGCCTGGGTGACGCTGTCCTTGACATCCTTGGGACCTTCGGCGCAGCCGGCGAAAAAGACCCCCCGGGTCGGGGCATCGACCGGCTTGAGCTTGGGATGGCTCTCCAGGAAAAAGCCATCCTCGGTCGTGGAGAGAGTCAGCAGTTGCTTGATCACCCCCTGGTCCTCGGGCGGCACCAAGCCCAGCGACAGGACGATCATCTCCTGCTCGTGCGTTTCCAACTGGCCAGTCATGGTATTCTCGACCATCAGCCGCAGGTTGCCGGTGAGCGGGTCTTCCAAAATCTGTCCGGGCAGGCCCCGGATGTACTTGACCCCGGCCTCTTTGCTGCGCCGGTACAAGTCTTCAAAGCCCTTGCCAAAGGCGCGGATGTCCATATAGTAGACGGTGATATCGGTGTCGGGGTAGTGGTCGAGCAGCAGCAGGCTATCCTTGACCGTGTTCATACAACAGATGTTGGAACAGTAGGGGCGACCGCGCTCGTAGCGCCCATTACCACTTGCCTCCCCGCCGGGCACCGACCAAGTACGCGAGCCGACGCACTGGATAAAGCCGATGCGCTGCGGCCGCTGCAGATTGGTGGGCCGGACAAAGTGACCCTCGGTGGGGCCGCTGCTGCTAATTAGTCGCTCGAACTCCAGGCTGGTGATGACGTTCTCGTAGCGGGTGTAGCCGTACTCGGTCAGGCCGATGGGATCGAATATCTCCAGGCCGGTGGCGACGACGACTACGCCCACCTCAAGCTCGACAATCTCATCCCGCATGTCAAAGTCAATGCAGTCTTTGTCGCACACCTCGCGGCACTTACCACAGGCGATAGGGTTGTTGCCCAGGCACTCGTCGGCGTTAATCAAGTAAGCGGAGGGGACGGCCTGGGGAAAGGGGATATAAATGGCCTTGCGGGTGGCCAGACCGGCTTGAAACTCGTCGGGGGCGGTTACCGGACAGACCTGGGCGCAATCGCCACAGGCGGTACAGGCGTTCTCGTCCACGTAGCGGGTCTTTTTGCGCACCCGCACCGAAAAATTACCAACGTACCCCGAAATGCTCTCGACCTCGCTGTAGGCCATCAATTGGATCTGGGGATGCCGACCGACATCCATCATCTTGGGGCCGAGAATTCATATACTACAGTCCATGGTGGGAAAGGTCTTATCCAGTTGGGCCATCTTGCCCCCGATGCTGGCCGCCTTTTCGACCAGGTAGACCTGGTGACCGGCATCGGCCAGGTCGAGGGCAGCCTGGATGCCGGCGATGCCCCCCCCGATGACCAGCGCGCCGGGGGTGACCTTGACCTGGGCCTCGTGCAGCGGCTGTAACCAGCGCGCCCTGGCCACGGCTATCTCGACTGCCTCTTGGGCTTTGCGGGTGGCAGCGGGTATATTGCCCATGTGAACCCAGGCCACTCCCTCGCGGATGTTGGCCATGGTCATCAGATAAGGATTCAATCCGGCCTGGGCCACACATTGGCGAAAGATCGGCTCGTAGTTGCGCGGCGAGCAGGAGGCTACGACCACCCGGTCCAGGTTATGCTCGACGATGGCTTGCCTGATCTCCTGCTGGCCCGGTTCTGAGCAGGTGTACTTGTTGACCGTGGTATAGACAACGCCGGGCAGTTTCTCGGCATAGGTCCGCACCGCCTCACAGTCCACCGAGCCGGCAATGTTGCGGCCACACTCGCAGACGAAGACCCCAATTCTTTGGTCAGGCCCAGGCTGGGGCCTCAATTCTGTTTGAGACATGTTCATTCCTTTCTATATCAAACAATCAGGCATTCGAGAAGCCACCGTTGAAATCAAACCCTTGCCGTTTGCTGAGCTTCTCGATGGTTGCGGCCATATCGCACATCAAGTCTAACAGAAATTGTAGTCCGGCCAGATCAGTGATAAGGCCGAGTTCGAAAGACAATTTTTGGCCATGTAAGGTGATCTCCCTGGGAGAGACGGCGGTGAGCCGCTCAAGTAGATCGATGGACTGAAACAGGTTGTGAGCGAAGTCAGCGGGGGTACTTTTTTTAATCTCTGTTTCGCGGGCTAACAGGTAAAAGTTAGCCGGATTGTCCACGGCAAGCGTGACCTGGGTGTATTTCGTGCGTGTTCGCCGCCTATGTCTGACCGAACCAGGGCTGAAGTGTAACTCACGTCTGGTTAGAATCTTGAGTTCAACCTCCCGTTCCCGGTATGTGCCATACATGCGCGGAATCCGGTTTGAGAAGCTCCGAGGCTCGTAAGTCAAGTTATGCCGGGCCGCCAGGTCACGCCAGGCCTCATCTTGCTGGCGTGTTTGACGGCCGCCCAGCAGGGCAATGACAATGAACAGCGGAATGAAGGTGGCGAAAGCGATGATAGGGTTGCCATAGAAAACGGCTAAAAAGGCGCCGACCATAAAGAGGCCGAAAAGACCAAACACGATCAGCCAATCCCAACGCTCTTCGCTGGGTGCAGGCAGACCCATACGCTCGGCGTATTGGGTCACGGCTTTGTAATAGACCTTGGCCTGGGTTCGGCCACGTAAAATGGCTGTCACGATCAGACCGATCATCCCGATGGCAAAACTGGCTACGATAATTTCCCAGCGGACGTCAAACATGGCCATAACCGCCGCGGCGACGATGAAGAGAATGAATAGACGTGATAGATGTTTCATATTTTTACTCTTGGCCGATTCCAATACCAGCCTGGAAACCAGAAGCTGAAGGCTAATCAATCAGGACGAAAGGGATCGCCAAATCGCGATAGGGATCAGGGCCCCAACGATAGACTGCCGCCAGGGAAAGTGTTGTCCCATCAATTGCCACCAGGCTGGTTGTTGTTGGTTGGTCAAATTTTACTTGTCCTGGTTCTATCTCTTGTAGCTTGAGTTCCAAATATCCTTGAGCAAGTCAAAAGAGGCGTTAGAGCCGATTCACCATCTAACGACAGAAACCAGTGGTGTATGACGGCTTTAGCTTTGCATTATTTCTCGCAGTCTGCGTAGAAGTTCTCTTTTCTCCTCGTCTGATATCTGTTCTCTCAGTCTACGTTTGATTGTTATGATCTCTTCTTTTTGCTCAGATGATTGTACTGTTTCCAGAATCTCGTCTAATACGTCATCTAACGATTCATTGGGGTTTACCCCTGCCAACTCTTCTATCTGCTCTTCAACCGTTAATCGTTGCACCTGCGTTTCCGGCATACGCATTACCGTCTTATCTACTGGTTGACTAATCTTGAGCTTTGCTTGAGAAGCATCTGATCGGAAGAGGCGCAGCACAGCTTGGTTCCCTATGGTTTGTTGTAGGTGTGAGATAGTGTGTTTGAAAGTTCTTTCGGTTCTGATAGCATCCTTGGATAGATTATCTCGAATTGAATTGACAACTTTCTTTTTATCCGAGACTTTCGTTTTTTGGTAGTGTCCCTCATATACGTGTATAGCGCAACTACCACCATATCTTGTGCTTTTGAGCCCTGACTGTCTAACTATCACGGGACCTAGCATTGTGCTTGACCACAGTAAAGTTACCCCCTGATTTCAGGGGCTTGACCCCCTGAATTTGTGGGACACCCCTTGATTTCAGGAGCTTAAGCCCTC
>DAOUMU010000429.1:0-35201 GCA_034409055.1 Anaerolineae bacterium | reverse complement strand
GGAGCGCATCCCGCCGGCCATGCAATATCCGGATTTGTGCCGGGTGGCCATCGAGTACGACGGCCAGGTCTACGGCCAGCCCGAGGCCATTGAGCTGCCCTGCCACGTTGCCAATGCTTTACGCGCCGGCGGCCAGGTGATGGGCCGGGTCTACATCGCCTATACCGAAAAACGGGAGTTCCTGGATGAAGAGAGCGCCCTGCTGGGCGGTATTGCCACTCGCCTGGGCGGCTACATCGAAAATCGCCGCCTGGTCGAGCAGACCCAACAGCGGGCCGCCGAACTGGAAGAGACAACCGGCTTTCTGAACTCCATCCTGGCTAACATTCCTAGCGGGATTTTTGTCAAGGACGCCCAGGAGTTGAGATTTGTCGAATGGAATAAGGCCAGCGAGGAAGTGACCGGCCTGAAGCAGACCGAGGTGATCGGCAAAAATGACTACGATTTCTTTCCCCAGGAGGAAGCCGACTTCTTTACGGCCAAGGATCGCGAGGTGTTGAACAAAGGTGAAATGTTGGACATTCCGGAGGAGCCAATCCATACGGCTGATAAAGGCACGCGCCTCCTGCACACCAGAAAAATACCTCTCCTGGGGCCGGATGGCAAACCGCGATATCTGCTGGGAATTCTTGAAGACATTACCGAGCGTAAGGCGGCCGAGGCCGAACGAGAACGACTGCTGGCCGATTTGTCCCGTCTATCGGCCGTGATCGAGAACACGAGTGACTTTGTCGGCGTGGCTACGCTGGACGGTCAAGTCATGTACGTCAATCCGGCCGGTATGGCCATGGTTGGCCGGGCCGGCGAAGATTACACCGGCTTAAGCCTGCCTGATTTTCAGGGGGCTAAAGGCTCGAAACAGATGATGAAAGAGGCTTTCCCCACAGCTATGGGGGAGGGAACCTGGACGGGTGAATCGACCTTCCAACATGTTGATGGCTCGCTGATCCCCGTCTCGCAGGTGGTCATGGTTATTCGAAACGAGGCCGGTGAGCCAGTCTCAATGGCCACCAATGCTCGCGACATTAGCGACCAGAAGGAGGCCGAGGTCGAACGGGAACGGCTGCTGAGCGAAGTGCAGCGCCTGGCCACTATCGTCGAGAACCACCCCGACTTCATCGGTGTGGGTACCCTGGACGGCAAAGCCCTCTACGTCAACCCCTCCGGCCTGACAATGATGGGCCTGCCCCCCGATCACGACGTGACCGGGATGGACGCCAGCAATTTCTACCCGCCGGCCGATGCGGAGATGCTGGTCAAGGAAGGGGTACCGGCGGCTCTGGAGAAGGGCTTCTGGTCGTCTGAAGCCAATCTGCTGAAGGTTGATGGCACCACCCTGCCGGTTGAACAGGTCATTGGTATCAATTACGATACCGAGGGCAACCCTTATAGCTTCAGTATCACTATGCACGACATCTCGAACCGCAAGGAGGCCGAGGTCGAACGGGAACGGCTGCTGGCCGAGGTGCAGGCGGCCTATCGCCAATTCGTCCGCCGGGAATGGGAACAGTTCCTGGGCGAACAGCATCAAGGCCGCTGGCGAATTGAGCAGCAAGGACCGGGCAGCAGCGGCGCAGCAGAGCCGGGCAGCAACGGCGCAGAGGAGCAATCCCAAATCCCAAATCCCAAATCCCAAATCGAGATGCCTATTACCTTGCGTGGCCAGGCCATCGGCAGCCTCAGCTTGGAGGACATTGACCCGGACCGCACCTGGACGGCTGAGGAAAAGGCCCTGATCGAATCTGTGTCGGAGCAGTTGGCCCTGACCGTGGAAAACCTGCGCCTGTTCGAAGATACCCGGCAAAGTGCGGTCCGCGAGCAATTGACCCGCGAAATTACCGACAAATTGCGGGCCGCGCCTGATGTGGACTCGATTATCAACACTGGCTTAACCGAGTTGGCCAAAGCCTTAGGTGTGTCGCGGACCTACGTCAAATTAACGACGGCAAAATTGGCCCAAACCGAGGCAAAGACAACCGATATTGAGGCCATTCGTCGACAACTCAAACCTAATGGCCGCAAACAAACAGGCTGAGGAGAATGAAGTGATGAACCAGCTTGAAACGCTCAAAAACCAAAAAGATACACAAGACAAAATCGTCCTAATGATGTATGCCGCCTTAGCCACAGTCGTTCTAGCTGCTGGTCCGGGTATTATGTATAGCATCCAGTTTGTTCAATCTGGCCAGTGGCAATGGTTGGCCACAGCCATCGCCATAGCCATAATCATCCCCTTTGCTTTAAATGCCTGGCGCATTGCTCGCTCCGGTAGAATTGCCCTGGCCACTGGCTGGCTGATTGGCGGGTTTGCCATTTCGACGGCCTCGATCAATCTTTTTGCCGAGGGTGCGCTTTTGTCTTCTGTCTTTACCGCTTTTCTGGTTCCGATGGCGGTTTTAAGCCTGTTCTATCAAATCAGGCGGTGGGGCCTGGCTCTGGCCATCGGCGCGGCGGTTAGCCTCTGTATTCTGGCGATTGATCGCTGGACACCCTTTCCTCGCTTGACTGTCGAGCAGGGATTTATATGGATTAATACGTCCGTCTTTGGCCTGATCATCCTCTATTTTGCTGCCCGCGCCTTTGTAGGCCAGTCGCTCCGCTTTAAGCTGGTGGCCGCTTTTCTGGTTGTCGGCGTGCTGGGTGTGGGTATCATGGCCTTTCTCAATAACCGCACTACCACTACTGCCTTTGAGGAACGGGTGGGGCTAAATTTGCACGGTCTGGCCGACTCGCAGGCAGTAACTATTGGCGGCCTGTTAGCCCAGCAGGTGGGCCAGTTGCAGTCACTCAGTTTGAACAAATCGTTGCAGGATAGTGTAGAGGCCCGTACGGTCCTCTACAGCGGCGACCCGGCCACTATCCAGGCCGAGCTCGAGGCCATCGATCAGCAGTGGCTGGCGGCCAGTGATAGAGATCCGCTGGTTTATTATCGCTTGAATAACGAGCTGGCCTCGGAATTGAACGAGTTTCGTAACCTTTTCTCCGATCACGTTGAACTCTTTATCACCGATCGCTATGGGGGCCTGGTGGCGGCCACCAACCGCACCTCAGATTACTACCAGGCCGACGAGGATTGGTGGCAGGCGGCCTTTGACGGGGGACAGGGAAACGCCTACATCGGCCAGCCTGAATTTGATGAGAGCAGCGCCACCTTTGGCCTGATTATGGGGGTTCCCATATATGCCCACAACTCCAGGGAGGTCGTGGGTATTCTGCGCAGTACCTATCGGATGACCGTCGTGACCGATTTGTTGGCTTCGGCCCACTTAGGCCAGACCGGTCGGGCCGATTTGTACCTGCCGGACGGCCACACGCTCTCTATGGCTGGAACTAGTCTTATACCGGCCGACCCCAACACTCTGGCCCAATTGCAGGCCTCTGCCACGGTCGACTACGCCCGGTTTACTTATGAAGGAGAGCCCAGCTTGGTCAGCCAGGCCCCGGTCAGAGCCATCACCGAGAACCCGGTCGTTGATAATCTGGGCTGGACCCTGGTGCTACATCAAGAGGAGCAAGAAGCCCTGGCCCCGGTCGAAACCCAAACGCGGACCGGCTTGTTGTGGGCCCTGGTCATTGCGGTCCTGGCTGTGGCTGGAGGTATCGGCTTGGCCTACCTCTTGACCGGTCCAATTACCCGCTTGACCGCCGTGGCCCAGCAGGTGGCTGGCGGCGACCTGGCCGTGCAGGCTCGGGTGGAATCTGAAGATGAGATTGGCCAGCTAACCACGGTTTTTAATACGATGACGGCTCAGCTTCGTGAAACAATCGGCACGCTGGAAGAGCGAGTGACTGACCGTACCCGGCAGCTTGAGGCGGTGGTGGGCGTCAGCCAGCACCTGACCGGTATTTTGGATTTGAGTGACCTGCTCCGTCAGGTGGTGACCCTGACCAAAGAAACCTTTGACTATTATCACGTGCACATCTACCTGTTGGAAGGCGAAACCTTGATAATGGCCGAGGGCTATGGCGAAGCCGGGGCTGAGATGAAGCGCCGGGGCCATAGTATTGCCCTGGCCGCCCCCCAGAGCTTGGTGGCCCGGGCCGCTCGCGAAGGGCAGGTGATCATCGTAGAAAATGTCCGCGAAGATCCCAACTGGCTGCCCAATCCCCTCTTGCCCAAGACGCATGCTGAAATGGCTGTGCCGGTGATGTTAGGCCGGGAAGTGGTCGGCGTGCTGGACGTGCAAAGCGAAAAAGTGGGTGGGTTGACCGGGGAAGACGAATCGACCGTGCTCGTGCTGGCCAACCAGGTAGCCGTGGCCGTGCGCAACGCCCGGGCCTTTGCCCAAACCCAGGAAGCCCTGTACCAGGCCCAACGCTTGCAGCGTCTATACACCGGTCAGGCCTGGGAAAAATTCAGCACCATCCGGTCGACGACCGATTATGAAGTGCGCCAGCCCGGTTTGCCGCCCCTGGAGCAGACGACCACGCCTGAAGTAACGGCCGCCTTACAGCAAGAGGAAACCATCACCCTGATTGCTAATGGCCAGGGAGCGGCCTCAGGCGGCCGTCAGGGACCATCTAAAACCGACCGGGTCGAGGCACCAGACGCGACCGAGGATAGACAAGCCAAACCCACTCAGCCAGGGAGCCAACCCTCGAAACCCGGTCCCCGGCTGGCCCTGGCCACGCCCCTGAAATTACGGGACGAAATCATCGGGGTGTTGGGCATCCAGGACGAGAACCTGAATCGTCGCTGGACCGAAGATGAAATTGCCCTGATAGAAGCCGTCGGTGAGCAGATGAGCCTGGCCATTGAAAACGCTCGCCTTTTTGACGACACCCAACGCCGGGCCAGACGCGAAACCCTGGCCCGCCAGATTGCCGATAAGGTGCGCAATGCCAACGACATCGAAGAGATTTTGCAAATCACGGTGGCTGAACTGTCAGAAGCACTCGGCGTGTCGCGAGCCTTTGTTGACCTGGATCCGAAGGTGAACCCGCAGGATAAGTGACGTGGAGCGTGTTGCGTGTTGCGTGAAGCGTGAAGCGAAAAGTGTACAAATTACGCAACACGCAACACGCAACACGAGACTATAATTTTCACAAACAAAGCAATCGTTGTTCAATAACATTCATTATCATATCTAAAAGGAGAGTAAAAATGAATCTCAACAAGCAACTCTATAGTAGACAACCAGTTCTTTTCGTGATCTGGTTCATTGTGGTCGCCTTGGTTCTGGTGGGCTGCAATGTGGCTGGACCGGCCGCCGAGGCGCCCCCCACCCAAACCAGTATTCAGTTTTCGTGGGTACATGCCATCGAGTTTGTCGGTTTCTATGAGGCCATTCGTCAAGGGTATTACGCCGACGAAAATCTGGAGGTGCGTCTGGATGGCGGCGGCTTTGACGAAAACGGGCACTACATTGACCCCGTGGGACGGGTGGTCAGCGGTCAGAGCGATTTCGGCGTGGCCGGGGCGGACGTGTTGCTGCAGGCCCGGGCCCAGGGCCAGCCGGTGGTGGCCATCGCCGCCATTTACCAGCGTAGTCCGGTCGTCCTGATTTCCCTGGCCGAGAAAAACATCATCCGGCCGCAAGACCTGGTCGGCCAGCGGGTAAACACTGAGCCGGGTACAACCGTAGGCATTTCTTACAGCGCCCTGTTGGCCTCCCAGAATATCGATCACGCGGACATTCAGGAAAGCCCGCGTACAGACTTTACGGTCGCCCCCCTGTTCAACGATGAAATCGATGTTTTAACCGGTTTTATCACCAACGACGGGGTGCAGGCCCAAATGCGCGGTGAGGATGTCAACTTCATCCTGGTCAGTGATTACGGTATCGACATTTACAGTAATACCATCTTCACTACCGAGGAGATGATCAAAAACAAGCCCGAGTTGGTGGAGGCGTTCATACGGGCCACGATTCGGGGGACGCAGTGGGCCGTGGATAATCCGACCGAAGCAGCCCAGTACGTCCTGGATACGTACGGGGAAGATATGGCCCCCGATATCCAGGCGGCCCAACAACCCGGTATCCAGGCCTCCCTGCCCCTGCTTAACCCGGCCGGCAGCCGGCCCGGGCAGATGACCGCCGAGAATTGGGAATTAGCCCACCAGGTTTTGCTTGATCAGGGTATCTTGAGTGAACCGCTTGAGATTGAAAAAGCCTATACCTTGGAGTTTTTGGAAAAAGCGTATAGCGAATAGGCGAATGGCGAATGGCGAATAGGCGAATGGCGAATTTCTGATATGTCATTCTGAGCGACCAATGGGAGCGAAGAATCTCCTTAGAGCGCCAAAATGCGAGGCAAAGTTGCGCTGCATGGAGATTCTTCGCGGCCCGTTCGGCACCCCCTACGGTCACAGGGCAGGCTCTCAGAATGACATAGGGTCAAAACTTACGTAACAGTGTACTGGTGTGAGCGAGGCAGTAAATGATGGAAAATCAAGAACCGACCGGGGCAGTGGTAAAAACTGACCAAGCCGGTGTTGACAATCAAAAATCGACCGGGGCAGAGTCGCCAGAGGCTAAGGTGTCGTTTTGGCATCAACTGCGGTGGACGCTGATCCTGAACTTTATCTTATTGGCGGTGCTGCCGGTGGCCGTGGCTGTGGCGGTTATCCTGACTCGAACCAGTGAGCAGACCAGGGTGCTGGTGATCAATCAGCTTGACTCGATTGCCGAGTTGAAACGGGACCAGATCATCCGCTGGCTGGAAGACAGCCAGTTCATGCTGAGGCTGTTCCTGTCTGAGCCAGCCCGGTCCAATCGTTTTAGGGATTTTGCTGCAGCTACTCTACCGCTATCGTCTGGCCAGGCGAGCAATACGTTGCCGGAAAATATGTTGCAGGAACAGGCGGCCCTCAACGCCCTGCTCCAGGATGCGGTTGGGGCCCAGGCCATTTTTGAAGAGACATTTCTCTACAATGCTGAAGGGTACATTATGGCTGCCTCCAATGAAGTCCAGATTGGCAAAATTGTCACCCGCCAACCCTATTTCGCCCAAAGCCTGGTTGGGGAGTTTGTTCAAACGCCCTACTACGAGATCGGCAAGGGCGAGTTGACCATGTTCGTCACCCAACCCCTGGTCAATCCCCAGAGCGGTCGGACGGTGGGGGTACTGGCCGGGCGCTTAGACACCAGTACCCTGGGAAAAATTATGACCAAGCGGACCGGTCTGAAAGATGATGGGGAAACCTACCTGATCAGTCCCGAAAGTAACTACATGCTAACCCCCAGCCGTTTTGAAAGCGAGGGTTATGTGTTGGCCCGGGCCTACCACAGCCAGGGCATTGACCGGGCCCTGGGCGGTGAGAATGGTTCCGGTACCTATGACGACTACCGGGATCCGCCTGAGCCGGTGATCGGCGTCTATCGCTGGCTACCGGAATTGAAAGTAGCCATGCTGGCCGAAATTGACGAGTCGGCCGCCCTGTCTCCATTTGTGGAAGCCCGCAACTCCAGCCTGGGCGTGGCCGGGGTGGCTATCTTGCTGGCGGTGGCGGTCGGCCTGTATAACGCTACCCGTGTTTCCAGGCCGCTCGCCGCCTTGACCCAGGTGGCCAGCCGCATTGCCGGGGGCCATTTGGAGCAACGGGCCGAAGTTCGCCAGCGCAACGAGATTGGTTTGCTGGCTATGGCCTTCAATCGGATGACCGACCAGTTGCGGGGCTTGATTGACACCTTGGAGGAGCGGGTGGCCGAGCGAACCCGGCGCCTGGAAATTGTGGCCGGCCTGGGCGAACAGCTTAGCGCCATCCTGAACCTGGAAGAACTGCTGGCCGAGGCGGTCAATCAGGTTAAGGGCCAATTTGGTTATTACCACGTCCACATCTATCTACTGGACGAGGTCGGGGAAAACCTGGTCGTGGTCGAAGGGACCGGTCCGGCCGGAACCGAAATGAAGGCTTTAGGACACAGTATCCCTCTGAACGCCCAGACCAGCTTGGTCGCCCGGGCCGCCCGCTCCGGCGAAGTGGTCAGCGTGGATAACGTCCGGGAAGCCCCGGACTGGCTGCCCAACCCGCTCTTACCCAATACCTACTCTGAAATGGCCATTCCGATTACATTGGGTGTGACCGGACAGGTGGTGGGTGTGCTGGACGTGCAGGAAGATATCGTGGCCGGTCTGGACGAAAGTGATGCCAACCTGCTCCGCTCCGTGGCCAACCAGGTGGCCGTAACCTTGAACAATGCCCGCCTGTTTGAGCAAACCCAAACCGCGCTGGCCGAAATCGAGGCCACCCACCGCCGTTATCAGATCCAGGCCTGGGAGGCGTTTCGTGAAACGCAGCCGGTGCTTCAGGCCGAGCAGCAACGACCGGGCGTCCGTCTATCTGACCAGGATACGTTGAGCCAGGTAAAGCAGCAAGTGCTTTGGCAAGGCCGGACCATCAGGCTCGATTCGCAAAAGACCGGAACGGACGACAATGGCCTGGCCCCGGCCGCCCTGGTGACGCCCTTAAAACTACGGGGGCAGGTCATCGGCACCCTGGGACTGCAGGAAGCCGCACAGGATCGCCACTGGACTGAAGAAGAGATCGCCCTGCTTGAAGCGGTGTCTGAACAGGTGGTCCAGGCCCTGGAGCGGGCTCGCCTCTTTGGCGAAACCCAACGCTCTGCCTGGCGTGACCGGGTGGTTAGCGAAGCGACGGCTCAAGTTTGGTCATCGGCTCAAATCGAAGCGGTTATGAAGGCGGCCGTGGCTCAATTGGGTGATAAACTGAAAGCGTCAGAAGTGGTTATCCGCTTGGGAGCAGAAGCTGAAGCGGAACAGGAGTAACATCGGCTATGGTCATTGTTTGGGCCAGGGAAGTATAAATGTAGGGCAAGTTGCCAACTTGCCAGGGTGCAATTTAGCAAATTGCGCTACAACTGTCACGTGTCAGGTGTCAAGCAAGGGGCGTTACATTGGGTTCAGGAAATGAAGCTTAATAAACAATTTCTATTAACTATGAGCGTATTCATCGTGGCCGGTTTGTTCCTGACCGCTTGTGGGCCAACGCAGCCCAAAACCTTTACCATTGGCGTTGTTAATCTCAGTCCTGCCGTCAACGCTGTCTTTGACGGTTTCAAGGCTGGCATGGCCGAATTGGATTACGTTGAAGGCAAAAATGTCACTTATATCTACGAAGGTGCGACCGGGAGTATCGATGGTCTTGAGGCAGCTATTCAAAACTTGATTGCAGCGGACGTGGATTTGATCTTAGCCATTACCACGCCGGCCGCGCAGAAGACGAAGCAGGCAGTTGAAGGAACAGACATCCCCGTTGTTTTTGGCCCGGTCAACGATCCGGTCCAGTCCGGTATTGTAAGCAGTTTAACCAAACCCGGTGGCAATCTGACCGGCATTCGAGTGGGAGGTTTCATACCTAAAGAACTGGAGTGGTTGCTGGTCACCGCTCCGGGTACGACACGCATCTTCGTACTCCACAATCCCGACGATGCCAGTTCGGTTCAAGGTTTGGAGGTGTTGAACGAAGCTGCGACCAGACTCGGCGTTGAAATTGTGGTGCACGAGGTGCGTACGTCGGAGGAAATAATAGCAGCGGTTGCAGTCATCCCTGACGAGGTGGAAGCCATTTTTTTCCTACCTGATAACCTGGTTCTTGCTCATATTGACGGTTTTGCTGAGGTTGCCCTTGAACGCAACTTGCCTCTAGCATCGGTAAGTTTTTCCCAGGCTGAGGCTGGGGCCCTGCTGGCTTATGGTCCCGAATTTTTCCCGGTGGGTGAGCAGACGGCAAGATTAGCCGACCAAATTCTCAAGGGGACCAAGCCGGGTGATTTACCGGTGGAAACGGCGGAGTTCTTTTTGACCATCAACTTACAAACGGCTACCGCTATCGGGCTCGACGTCTCGGATGAGATTTTACGACAGGCTGACAATGTCATTCGCTAAAGTAATAGCTTGGCGGCATGGACCGCAGAGGGAAATGTGGTATGAAAAGTAGTATTCGCAATCGAATAACCATCGCCTTCATCGGTTTGGCTATTGGCCCGCTCTTGCTGGTGGGCGGACTACTGATCTGGAAAAGCTTCACCGATCAGCAAGAACAAGCCCTCATTTTGCAGCGCCAGACAGCGCGGCATGTGGCCACGGAGGTGGCCGCTTTTATCCAGGAGCTGGAAAGTGAGTTGCGTGTCGTCACTCAAGTGCGGGGTTTGCAAGGATTGGACCGGGAGCAACAAAACGGCCTCCTGCACGAATTACAGTCCTACCAGAATGTCTTTGAAACTCTGTCCTTACTTGATAGCCAGGGACAAGAGCAGATTCGTCTCTCTCGGCTTGAAATTGTCACCAGCACTGATCTGGTCAATCGATCCGGGGCTGAAGCGTTTGTTATGCCCAAGACCACCGGTGAAACTTATTATAGCCCGATCCGGTTTGAGGAAGTGACCGGCGAGCCGTTGATGACCATCGCCGTACCCCTGGTTGACATACGGAGTGGTCAGGTGGATGGCGTCCTGGTGGCCGATGTTCGCTTCAAACAGATCTGGGAACTGATTGCAGACGTACCGTTGCGTGACGGCGAAAGTGTCTATATCGTAGATGCCCAGGGCCGCGTGGTGGCCCATCCCATTCCGTCAGTGGTCCTGAGAAACACCCGCTTCGAGCTACCGGATCAAGAGGGTATCAGCCCTGGTTTGGACGGTACAAGCGTTGTTCTGGCTATCGATCGTATTTCTCTGGGTGAGCAGGAATTGATCATTGTTGCTGAACGGTCTGTGTCTGAAGCCTTAGTCTTGGTTCGTGACACGGCTGTTTTCACCGTGGCCCTGGTTGTGGTTGTGCTGGCCATAGCCGTTGGGTGGGCCTTCATGGCCAGGCATCAGATTGTGCAGCCGATTGAGAGGTTGGTCGCCACTGCCCGGGCTATCAGTGCCGGAGACTTATCGCAGCAGGTAAAAATAACCAGCCAGGACGAGGTCGGTGAACTGGCCGAAGCCTTTAACAGTATGACCGCTCAACTGCACGATCTGATCGATAGCCTGGAAGACCGTATCCAGGAGCGCACCTACGCTTTGGAAACCGGGGCCGATATCAGTACCCAACTGCTGGCCATTCGAGACCTTGACGAATTGTTAAAGTACGCCGTCGATCGTATCCAAACGGAGTTTAAGTTCTATCACACCCACATTTACCTGATTGAGGCCGAAAGTGGTGATCTGGTCATGGTCCAGGGCTATGGCCAGATCGGGCAACAACTCAAAGAGCAAGACCACCGGTTGCCGGCCGGTCAGGGCATTGTCGGCACGGTGGCCAGTACCAAAGCCTACTTCCTCAGTAATAATGTCAACGATTTGCTCAACTTTGTCCGCAACCCCTTGCTACCCGCTACCAATTCCGAGTTAGCCGTCCCCCTGCAAAAAGGGGAGCAGGTACTGGGGGTCTTGGACATTCAAAGCGACTACCTGAACCGCTTTACACCGATCGATGTCTCTCTGATGCAGTCGCTGGCTAACCAAATCGCCGTCGCTATCGACAACGCCCGCCTGCTAACCGATACCCAGGCCGCACTCAAGGAGGTGGGACGCCTCAACCGCCGTCTCATGCGCCAGGCCTGGGAGGAATTTGGCGAAGAAGTGGACATCTCCGGTTACCGTTTTGCCGATGGCGCTATGTCTGCCATCAGTCCCGACTCGGACGTCTGGTTGCCGCCGATGAAAGAGGCCACTACTCAAAAACGGTTGGTCAAGCACACCCATCCCGGCAATGGCGAAGAGCCAAGGGCCGAATTGGCCGTGCCCCTCATTTTGCGTGGTCAGGTCGTTGGTGTTCTGGGTGTTAAACGGGACAAGACACCCGATTGGGCCGAAGAAGAGATGGCCGCCGTGCAAGCGGTAGCCAATCAGGTCGCCATGGCCCTGGAGAACGCCCGCCTATCAAAAGAGCAGGAAAAGACGATTGAGCAGTTACAAGAGGTCGATCGGCTCAAGTCAGAGTTCTTGACCAGTATGAGCCACGAGCTACGCACCCCGCTTAACTCGATCATCGGTTTTGCCGACGTGTTGTTGCAGGGCATTGACGGCGAGTTGAATGAAATGGCCCTGAATGATATCCGGCTGATTCACAACAGTGGCCAACACTTGCTGTCGCTCATTAATGATATTCTGGATATTTCCAAGATTGAAGCCGGCAAGATCGAACTGTTGCGTGAGCCTATCCACGTCTTCGATGCCTTTAACGACGTTTTGGCCGCCTCCACTTCTCTGGTCAAAGATAAGCCGGTGGAGATCGTCCTTGAAGCCCATACTGATTTGCCGCCGATCTACGCCGATAAATTGCGCTTTAACCAGGTTTTGCTGAATTTGGTCAGTAATGCGGTCAAATTTACCGACGAAGGGCAGGTCACACTCAAGGCCGAACTTCAGGCTGAGATCCCGGATAAGATGTACATCTCTGTGATCGATACGGGGATTGGTATTCCTGCCGATAAGCTCGACGATGTTTTTGATCGTTTCCGCCAGGCCGATAGTTCCACCACTCGCAAGTACGGTGGGACAGGTCTGGGGCTGGCCATTACCAAGCAGTTGGTGGAAATGCACGACGGTACCATTGGCGTCGAGAGTGAAGAAGGAACCGGGTCTACTTTTTACTTTACCATCCCCCTGTTTGAAGCGGTGGCTGCTGAGGATAATCCTGTCACGGCTGAGGCGGAAAGTTAAAGTGTTGTCATTTTTTAAGGTACTTTCGGGCAAGTTGATTCGGTACTTTTTGGTCATGCAGGTTGGTACTCTTTTCGGTACTTTTGCTCCTGTAATTTTATGCGCAAATTATTTATAATGAGAAAGGTACATACAGAGGGCTTGGTGAGGGCTCTCCTTTCTATACTATCAAAGGTGGGGGTAATTGAATGGAAGCGTTTAAATCTTATCTGACGAAAGTAAAATGTTTGGAATGTCACCAGGACCTGGAATTTTATCCAGGGCTGGATCGCTGTCCACACTGCAATGGTGTTTGGCTTGATGCTCAATATGATTACGAGTCGGTGACCACCATCTGGAAAGATGGTTTGCCGGGTCGTGTAAATTCGTTGTGGCGCTATGTGGAACTTTTACCGGTCGTTCGTCCTGAAAGAATTATCACCATGGGCGAGGGCCGGTCGCCATTGATTAGAGCCACCAAAATTCAAGAACGCCTGGCCCATCCCTCGATTTTTATTAAAGATGAGCGCCAGTCGCCGACCAGTTCCTTTAAAGATAGACAGGCGGCTGTAGCAGCTACCTCTATGTGTGAAGCCGGGATCAGGGAATGTGTGCTGGCTTCGACCGGCAATGCGGCCGCTGCCTATGCCACTTACTGTGCTCGGGCTGATATCAAGCTGTGGATTTTCTTGACCAGCCTGGTGCCGACCGCCAAGATGCGTGAGGCGGCCCTGTATGGGGCTGAAGTGATCAAGGTAGCCGGGACGTATGATCAGGCCAAAAAAGTTGCCGCCGATTTTGCCGCTCGACGCAAAATACATTTTGATAAAGGGGCCAAGGCCATTCCGGGCAAAGAAAGTATGAAGACGGTGGCTTTTGAAATTGCCGAAGAGTTGGCCAATCTTAACAGCCATCCTTTGCAACGGGGAAAGTTGGGGGAAGGTAAAGCCTGGAAAGCCCCCGACTGGTACATTCAGGCGGTCAGTGGCGGTATTGGCCCCCTGGGCGTACAAAAAGGGTTTGAAGAGCTTTACAAAATGGGCTTGATCGATCGGGTGCCAAAAATTGGCGTGGTTCAGGTGGCCGGCTGCTCGCCAATGGTACAGGCCTTTGCCGCTGGCAAACCCAAAGCAGACCCGGTTGTACCCGAAACGCGCATTACGGTGCTCTCGACTGGTGATCCCGGTCTTTGTTATGATCTGTTGTATCAAGCCAGTCAAAAGTATGGGGGGTATATGCTGGCTGTGACCGACGAAGAAGCCTTTGACGCCATGCGCCTGCTGGCCCGAACAGAGGGCTACTCGGTCGAGCCAGCTACGGCGGTAGCTTTTGCCGGGTTGGATAAACTGATTCAGCAGGGCATCATCAAGCCTTATGAGACGGTGGTGGTCAATTGCTCCGGTCATACCTTCCCGGTCGAAAAGCACATTATGGATGAGGAAAATGTACTGGATGTACGTCTCTCCCAGGCCACCGACAAAATTCCAGGGAAGCCCCTTGATGGCCTGGGGTCAGCCCTGGAACGGTTGGATGAGCAGGTGACCACCATTGTGGTCATTGACGACAACCCTATGGACAGTCGCCTCATTCGTCGCCTGCTTCAGGCTAAAAAGCCCTACCGGGTGTTTGAGGCCAACAGTGCGCTGGAGGGGTTAGAAATCATCAGGGAACGGCTGCCCGATTTGGTGGTGAGCGATTTAACCATGCCGGAAATGGACGGTTTTGCTCTGTTGGAGGAATTGAAAAAAGATCCGCTCACCGCCCAAATTCCGGTCATTGTTGTCTCGGCCAAAGATTTAACCCCAGAAGATAAGCAGCGCCTGGCCGGTCGAACCTCCTCTATTTGGCTCAAAGGCTCATTTTCGACCCAGGATTTGGTGGAGCACGTGGTCCATACCCTTTCCGATTCGGAGGGTGATGGTAAGGAAGCACCTGCCCCACGTGAACGGGAAGAAACGAAAGAAGTCGTGACCCAATCCGGGCCAGCCTCAGCCAAATCAGGAACTGACGGGTCAGACACGAAAAAGGTTGTTTTAATAGAAGATAACCCGATGGATGCCCGCTTAATTAGCCGCATCTTGCAAATGAATCGTCCCTTGGAGATTAAACAAGTGCAAACCGGGCAAGAGGCGATTAAGGTTGTGGCCGAAGAAGAACCCCATTTGATCATCTTAGATTTGGTCATACCGGACAAAAGCGGGTTTCAAATATTAGAAGAGCTAAAGCAGGATGAAAAATTGGATGCCATTCCGGTCATTGTCATCACCTCCAAAGATCTATCCGATCCTGAAAAGGAGTTGTTGATCTCAAACGGGGTTAGTTCTATGTGGCAAAAAGGTAAATTGGACCGCGACCAATTAATCGCCCATGTTGAGGCCCAGTTAGAGTAACTGTCTGGCTTTGGAGATAATATGCCGGAATCGAAAGCCACCGTTCTATATATAGAAGATGATGAAGCCAGTGCCCGTTTAATGGAACGCCTGTTGGTTACCAAAGGGTATCGATTTGTGCACGCGGCTAATGGGTTGGACGGACTGGAAATGGCCAGACAAGAAAAACCGGATTTGATTTTAACAGACATTAACTTACCGGATATTGATGGGTTGGCCATTACCTTCCGTCTGCGGGATATTGCCGATATCCAGGATAAACCCATTGTGGCCATCACCGCTCACTCGCAGGCGGATGGCCGCCAACTGGCTTTAGCTTCTGGTTGTGATGGTTATATCACCAAGCCGATTAATATAAAAAATTTGCCGTCGCAGATTGAACGTTTTCTTAAAGGGCATCAGGAAAAATTATCAGAAACCGAGGAACGTGATTTTCTTAAAGTTCACACGGTCGACCTGGTTCGTAAATTGGAAAACCGGGTTAAAGAGTTGGCTGAGGCCAACCAGCGCCTACAGGAAATAGATCGCCAACGGGCCCATTTCTTTAATGTGGTCTCCCACGAATTGCGGACACCCTTTACCCCGATTAAAGGGTACATTGATCTTTTGCGCGATGGCACTATGGGTTCCTTAACACCGCCCCAACAGCGGGCCATCGATATTATTAGCAAGAATCTAACGGATGCTCTGCGCCTATTGGACAATCTTTTAGATTTAAGTAAATTAAAGGCCAGCGGTATCACCCTATCGCCTGAACTCTTTCGGTCGGACGAGTTGCTGGCCGAAGTGGCCAAAAGTGGTAAAGCTTATGTTGAAAATAGCTCCATTGCCTTTAAAGCAGACATTGCTAAAGATTTACCGCTGATCCATGGCGATAAAAGCCGCTTACGGCAGGTCATCTTCGGTTTGCTAAACAATGCTGTAAAATTCACAGAGGAAGGTAGCATCAGTTTGACAGCCAGGGTAGATAACGATAGATTGGTCGTAAGTGTTAAAGATACAGGGATAGGCTTGCTACCGGAAGAGATTCCCCATGTATTTGGTGAATTTTGGCAAAGCAAGGATATTCATGGCACTGGTATTGGTATCGGGGTCGGCTTGGCGATTAGTAAATATTTAATAGAAGCCCATGAAGGTGAAATTTGGTTAGAAAGCGAGAAAGACGTTGGCACAACTGTTTCATTTGCCATACCTATTGCTAAAGATGATGACAACAAGTAAACAGTACTACCTTATGGGAGGAAGATAAAAAAGATGCGAATTTTATATGTCGAAGATAACTTTGAAAATAAATTATTTGTCCGGCGTGTGATTGAATCGATGGGACACGAAATGATGGAAGCCGAGACGGGCCTTGATAGCTTGATGCTTGCGGCTGAAAAGAGACCCGATTTGATTCTGATGGACATTAACATTCCGGGCATGGACGGTCTGGAGACAACCGTTAAATTCAAAGAAAATCCTGACCTGTCCGATATTCCGATTATTGCCCTGACGGCTAATGCCATGAAGGGGGATCGGGAACGCTGCCTGGATGCTGGTTGCGACGGATATATGCAGAAACCTGTTGGGGTATCCGATCTGCGCCGGGAAATACAACGTTACGTCTCACGTCAAAGATCTAACTCTTAATTGGCCTGATAAGGCTGAACTTTACCTAAATTTTCTCCTGTACGAAAATAACGGCCAATGGTCAACGACGAACCCACAGGGCAGGCAACGAAGGTGTTTTTATCCGTGTTTTTAATGCTGGTAACTATGTCGGTGATGTCTGGCATAAAAATGGGCGAATAGGCTAAGGGTGAAGTGTTGGGCAAAGTTGTTGAGTCTGCTGTGAAAATAAATCGTGAGGCTAGAAGAGGGTCGGAGGGCCCCTCTTTCTGCTAAATTTGTTAGTTCTCAGGCCGCGTACAGCAACATAGCCTGGTCTTAAGGCTCAAAGTCACCTCAAGATTGAGGTGATTTTTTTATTGTTTTGTAGTGAGTTGTTAACTTGTCCTACGTTTCTTATCTGAAAAATAAATTTGACAAGTGGCGATAAAAATCATTTGTGGTATAATGGAAGAGGGGTTTAACATAAATAAAATAGGTGACGATAGAACTCATTTGTGGTATAATAACCAAAATTTTAAGCGATAGAGCTCCAATGACATGATCCAGCCTACAGAGGGGCGAAGTGTATGAAATTTGCGGAGGTGATTGTTAATGGCCAGAAGAAAACGGGCCAGTCTAAAAGACAAGGGGCCTGAAACTTTGGGGCTTACCCCAAAAAAGGGCAGAGGAATGGACGTGTTATTCGGTGGACCACTAGAAAAAAGCACCTCAACCTCGACCTCAAGTACCCCATCCGGTGCTGACAAAATAAACGATGCCAGCCAACCCAAATCTAAGCCAGCTACAACCGCTACGCCGGAAAGAAGCGCTGATGAATTGAGTGATTTAGAAGAGCAAGCTACCGTCGCGCCGCCTGCTGCACCGGCAATTGCTATTGAAGTCTCTGAAACATTGCCCGTTAACGAGGCAGATGATGACGAGGCAGGCATCATTGTCTCCTCTGAAGAAGTTGATGAATTGGGGTTACCTGTAGCGATGGAAGCCCCTCCCGAAGATTTGGAGTTTGCCATGCCGCCCACAGAACTTGCCGCTGATACAGGCGAAAAAGATGCTTTTGACCCTTCGTTATCACCTTTTGCTGCGCCTTCGCCAACGCCAGCCGATGTTGAAACTTTACCGGCCGTCGATGTAGATGATGATCTATCTGGTTTGCTAGAAGAGGAAGATTTATCCGGCTTACTGGCAGAGGATGATCTGTCTGGACTGGTATCTGAAGCTGATGTTACGCCGACCGTAACCACGCCTCCCCCGACCGAGGTGGCTCCTGAACCACCACCGGTTACGGAGAGACCTGTTACAGAGGTGTCGGCTGGCGAAATGAAGGAGGATCTTTCCGGCTTGACAGAAGATCGGGACCTGTCTGGAGAGGCTGGGGTTGGTACGGCCCCATCTTCAACCACCATCCCCCCGGCCAATTTACCACCGGCTCCCCCACCGGTTACAGCCGTGCCTGCACCCCCTTCTGTGGATACTACTTTTCAACCCTCTACCACGCCTGCATATACCCCACCGCCTGCTGCTACTGACGTGTCTCCAGCCGGTACCCCGACCACCAGCTTCTCTATGCCTCGCGCCGCAGTCGAGTCACTTGGGGGGATCATTACCGAAAGGATTGAAGTAGCCGATGAAGATATTTTACCGGAAGATGTGGCCAAGCAGGTGGATTCCAGTTACGTCATTGGGGTCAAAGAACGAGAGAAGGTAGAAAGGGATGAGGCGATTGCGGCAGAGGTGGCCCGTTACATTGGCCGGGAACGACGCGAGAATCTGGATAAAGAAATCGAACGTTTGTATAATGAGGTCGCTGCCGAGTTAAGCGTTAATACAAAGGACGCAGAATTTGCTCTGAAAACCTTGAGCGATGCTCAAGATATTGTACTCGAGGATGTCCGCCAGTATGATGAGGCCCTTTATCGGGTGGCCGTGGTCAAAACGATGCTGGCCCGCAAACGAAATTTGAATCGCTGGTCTTATACCTGGGGCATGTTTGTTTTCTTTTATGCGTTGGTTTGGTTAGCCATATTTATTGCCGGTTTTTTGCTCACTAATTTTATTCAGGTATCCCTTAATGAGATGAATGTGGGTATTCAGGCAGTACGGGCGGCCTGGCTTTCGGCCTTAGCCGGGGGGATTGGAGGTATTATTGGTATTTTATATAGCCTCTACTGGCACGTCGCTATGAAGCAAGATTTTGACCGGCAGTATGTGATGTATTACCTGGTCAAACCGGTGATGGGTTTTATTCTGGGTGCTATTGTCTACTTCATTGTTGCCTCCGGATTCCTCGTGTTTAATTTTGCGGCCTCCCAGGGAGCAACAAGCACTGAAGAGGTTTTGAAGGCGCCGATGGTTATTGCCCTCCAAATTGTCTTAGGGTGGATCGCCGGCTTCCGCCAGCGTGTCGTTTTTGAAATGATTGATAAAATCGTGCAGCGTCTCTCCTCCAGAGATAAGGAGGTAGGAGAAGATGACAGTCCGGTGAGTTTAGTCCCGGCTGAGCATCGAAAAAGATTATCCCCTCCAGGAGAAAGTTAATATGTATCCTCTTCAAATTTGTGGGTAGCGTAGGGGCGAGGCAAGTCGGATTGGGGATATCGAAGCACACAAGCTACGCTCCGACTTGCTTCGCCCCTACTCTTGGAGAGGATACGTTAATATATTGATTTGGAGGTAATATCAACAATGTCAGATCTTGAACTTAAAGAGGGACAGCTTTATTTACTTGATGGCAATGCATTGGTGGAAGCCACCTTTAATGACACCACCGGGCTCTGGCAACTCCATGAGCCGGAAGAACGTGGCTCCTGGCTCGTCTCGCCGAATGGCAAGCTCATCGGGATGCGCTTTGATATTGCCCGTGATGTGTGGTTGCTGGAACGAGAGCCCGACGTCTGGTCAGTGACCGACTTGCTGGCGACCGATGAAAAAGCACCCAAACTGGGGCATTTGCTGCGTCAGGCAGAAAGCGTTGCCGAGCAGGCACATGGGGGGCAGCTCTCCTTAATGCGGACTGATACCGGTTGGAAGGTCACTTATGGCACACCCGACTTGAGCACTGAAGAGGGGCGCAAAGAAGTACAAGAACTGAAAACGTTTAAAACATTATACGAAGCCTTAGCCGCGTTGGTATCGTAAGGGTTATTCGAAATTGCTTGCTTGACCTATTTTTACGACGGTCTATCGTCGTAGCTGGATGTGGCTGGCATTTTAGGCAGACCTGACAGGTTTTTAAAATCTGTCAGGTTTCTTATTTTTATCGTAACCGGCTTGCAGGTGTTGGGGACGAGTGGTAGAATTCAGCCGTAGTTTAAGGATTTAGGAGGAATTTTGTCATGGTCGATTATATTGAAACTCAAACCAAGGATGGCACCACGATCCGCATTGAGGTTGAAGAGATGTCGAAAACCGGGGCCGGTTTTAGCCGCCCGTCCGATACGACCGATATTTCCGATGAGTTATCGAAAAACGTTTATCAGCAGACCCTGGACACCATCCGCGCCTGTGCCGACGGTGTGATTGATACCGTACAGAATTTGGAAGCCCTGCCCAGTGCCGCCTCCATCAACTTTGCCATTAAGGTTGATGCCGAAGCCGGGGCAATGATTGCCAAATCTATGAACGATGCTCAATTTAAGGTCTCCTTGAGTTGGAAGCAGGTCGAACCGGAGCAGAGAGAAGAATCAAAAGAAGAATAGGGGACAAAATGCGTGATAACAAAGTACGAGCGGCCCTCAAGCGAGAGGAGCCGGTCATTGGTACAATGATCCAGGAGATGCGTTCCCCGGCCATTGCTCAACTGTTGGCCGACGCTGGCTTCGACTTCATGTTCATCGATATGGAGCATGGGGCCTATAACCTGGAGACGGTGACAAATATCATTCAAGTGGCCCGCCTGGCCGGTATTGTCCCCTTAGTTCGGGTGCCGGATGGTCTCTACCACCTGATTGCGCGGGTGCTGGACGCGGGCGCCATGGGGGTGATGGTGCCACGAGTGGAGACCCGCCAGGACGTAGAGCAGGCCGTGGCTGCCCTCCGCTACCCGCCTTTGGGCAAGCGTGGCTGCTCCACCAGCCGGGGCAACAGTGATTACCGGGGAGCGCCGTTGTGGGAGTTTACCCGCCATGCAAATGACAATATGCTGGCAGTCATGCAGATTGAGCGTAAAACGGCTATCGACCACATTGATGAACTCCTGTCGGTGCCCGGCGTGGACGTGGCCCTCATCGGTCCGGCTGATTTGACCCTGTCGCTAGGAGTAACGGGGCCCCAGGATTCGATTGTGCAAGAGGCTATCCACAAGGTCATCGAAGCCGGCCGGCGCCACGGCGTGGCCACCGGCATCCATCTCCGTGATGTAACGCAGCTCAAAACGTGGCAGGCTCGGGGCATGACTATGCTGACCTGCTCCACCGAGGTAGAATTTATCAAGCACGGTGCCCGGGCTGCGGTCGGGGCGCTGCGGGGTGATGCGTAAGTGACCAAACGTCTCCAAGAAACGACGCTGGAAAAGTTCGTCCAGGCTCGCTCCGGTAGCAACTGGAACAATTGATTTTCTCCTCTTACCTTCTCCTATTTTTGCCTACTGTCTATGGCCCTTCCTCGAATATTTAGAGGAAGGGCTAATTTTTGCGGACCGTCAAGAAATAAGTTTGTCATAGGTTTTCCTCCGGTCATCCTCTAATAAAAATCTATTATATCTCTTATATAAATCAAACATAAATGTTATATTGTATGAGTGTAGTCTGGGTAAAGATAGCAAATTGGCAGGCTTGAAGACTGAAAGGTTAGAAAATGTACTTGCACAAAAAGCATCAAACTGTTCCCCGCAAGATTCCGGTTCGCGGGGAAAAAAGTGGTATAATAACAGAAGCGCAGAACATAGTAGATCAGAACACGGCAGAACCAGTCGGGTATCACGGAGTCGATAGCGACAACGTAACTGCGCCGGCCGTAGATAAAACCGACTGGCAGACCACGGCCCTGCGTTTGCAGGCGGACATGGACAACTTCCGTAAGCGCCAGAATCGCCGGGCCGAGGAAGCGGTCGCTGCCGAGCGGGAACGCTTGCTCAGTCTGCTCTTACCCGTAGCCGATAATCTGACTCGTGCCCTGAATCACGAGAACCAGGGCGATGAATCGCTACGCCAGGGGGTCGAACTGATTTACCGAGAATTGATGCGTTCGCTGCAGGCCGAAGGAGTAACCCGTCTGGAAACGATAGGCCACCCCTTTAGTCCCAGTTTGCACGAAGCTGTGGCCACGATCCCGGCCGATATCGAGCCTGGAACGATTGTTGAAGAGGTTGAGGCCGGTTATAAGCTGGGTGACAAACTCTTGCGCCCGGCCCGGGTGGTGGTTGCGGCTTCATGACCGGATGGTAGTAGATTGTGTAGGACAAGTTGCTAACTTGATATCACAGGAAATTTCTTTTTGTAGACCCTGCATTCCCATGCAGGGTCGGGCATAGGGATGCCCTCTCTACAGAGAGATAAATTTTTAATGGCGTTATGGGCAAGTTAGCAACTCGCCCTGCCTAATTAAAGTTGGCATTAGAGGCTTGATTGATATGGAATACAAAGATTATTACAAAATTTTAGGGGTTGACAAAAAGGCCACCGACAAAGAAATAAAAACTGCCTTTCGCAAGCTGGCTCGCAAATACCATCCCGATGCCAACCCGGACAACCCCCAGGCTGAAGAGCGTTTCAAGGAGATTAACGAAGCTTACGAAGTGCTTGGTGACTCCGAAAAGCGAGCCAAATATGACCAACTAGGCGCCGACTGGTATCGCTGGCAGCAGGCCGGTGGCCGGCCAGGTGACTTTGACTGGAGCCAGTGGATGGCCGGCTCAGGGGGCCAGCGAGTTCACGTACGTTACGGTGGCCTGGAAGACCTGGAAGACCTGTTTGGCGGCGGTGGTGGTGATAATCCCTTTTCGGATTTCTTTACCAGTATCTTTGGTGGCGCAAGTCGTGGTACCCAACGCAGGACCCGCTTTGATTACCGTACCCAGTCACGGCGCGGTCAGGACCTGGAACATGAGATAGAAATCAGTCTGACCGAGGCCTACCATGGTACAACCCGGCGGTTAACCAAGAATGGGCGCCAACTGGATGTAAAGATTCCAGCGGGGGCTAAAACCGGCACGCGCGTCCGGGTGCGAGGTAAAGGAACAGAAGGTGCTGGCGGTGGCCAGGCCGGTGATCTGTATCTCAAGGTCAAGGTTGCCGATGATCCTCGTTTTGAACGCAAGGGGGATAATTTGCACGTAACGGTGCCGGTTGACCTGTACACGGCCGTGTTGGGCGGCGAAGTACCTGTGTTGACCCTGTCTGGTGATGTCAAACTAAAAGTGCCGGCCGGTTCCCAGAATGGGCAGACCTTCCGTCTACGTGGTAAAGGCATGCCCAGGCTGCGCCAATCCAAAGAGTACGGTGATCTGTATGTCCGGCTCGATGTCCGGCTGCCGACCAACCTGTCCTCCAAACAGCGTGAGCTTTTTGAGGAACTTCGCCGGTTGAAATAGATTTCTAAAGGTAACTGCTCAGCCCGGAGAGAAATAATAGTTTATCGCCGGAGATTGCTGAGTAGTTACCTCTAAAGCTACAGAGGAGGCGTTATTTTTATGGATTTGAACAAGTTTACCGAGAAAGCGCAGGAAGCTGTGATTAGCGCCCAGCAGTTGGCCATAGAGTATCATCACAGTGAGATTTTACCAAACCATCTCCTGTTGGCCCTGCTCCGGCAGGAAGGGGGAGTAGTTCCCCAGATTGTTCATCATCTATCGGTCAATCCTGAGGCGATGGCCCACGCTCTGGAAGTGGAGTTACAAGAGGCGGCTAAAGTATACGGTGGGGCCCAGCCTGGTCTCTCCCGCGCCCTGAGCAACGCCCTGCGGGACGCTCAGCAGGTCGCCGAAAAGATGAAGGATGAATACGTCTCGACCGAGCATCTCCTCCTGGCCCTAACCGACTCCGGTGGCCGGACGGCGGCCATGTTACAGCGTTTCGGTTTAACCCGTGACGCCGTGTTGCAGGCCCTGACTCGCATCCGGGGCAGCCAGCGGGTCACCAGCCAGAATCCCGAAAATATTTACGAGGCCCTGCTCAAGTACGGGCGTGATCTGACCGACCTGGCCCGAAAAAGCAAACTGGACCCCGTCATCGGCCGGGATGACGAAATTCGGCGGGTCGTGCAAGTGCTTAGTCGACGTACCAAAAACAACCCGGTGCTCATCGGTGATCCGGGGGTGGGCAAAACAGCTATTGTCGAAGGTTTGGCTCAACGAATTGTGCGGGGTGACGTACCCGAAGGGCTAAAACAGAAACGGATCGTCGCCCTGGATATGGGGACTTTAATTGCCGGGGCTAAATACCGCGGTGAGTTCGAGGAGCGGCTCAAGGCTGTGCTGCAAGAAGTAACGAATAGTGAGGGCCAAATCATTCTCTTCATCGACGAGTTGCATACTGTTGTTGGCGCAGGAGCGGCTGAAGGGGCCATGGATGCCGGCAACATGCTCAAACCAATGCTGGCCCGGGGCGAATTGCACGCCATTGGGGCCACCACCCTGGACGAATATCGCAAACACATCGAGAAGGACGCCGCCCTGGAACGTCGCTTCCAGCCGGTGTTGGTTGATGAACCCTCGGTGGAAGATACCATCAGTATCTTGCGTGGTCTCAAGGAACGGTATGAGGTTCATCATGGTGTGCGCATCCAGGATAGTGCCGTGATTGCCGCCGCTACCCTCAGCCACCGCTACATCTCTGATCGCTTTTTACCGGACAAGGCCATTGACCTGATTGACGAGGCTGCGGCTCGACTGCGGACCGAAATTGACAGCAAGCCGACCGAGTTGGACGCGGTTGATCGCCAGGTTATGCAACTGGAGATCGAACGCGAGGCCCTCAAAAAAGAGAAAGACAAGGCTAGTAAAGAACGGCTGAAGAAACTGGAGGCCGAATTGAGCGACCTGAAAGAGCAGAGCCGCGCTCTCAGTGCTCAGTGGGAAAACGAAAAAAATCTGATTCGTGCCTTACAGGAAAGCAAGGAGCAAATCGAGCAAACCCGGAACGAACTGGAGCGGGCTCAGCGCAACGCTGATTGGGAGACTGCTTCCCAACTACAACACGGTACGCTGCGCGAATTAGAAGCCAGGCTGGTTGCGCAGGAAACCAAGCTCAACGAGTTTCAGGCTGCCGGGGCCTTGTTGCAAGAGGAAGTGGACGCCGAACAGATCGCTCAAATTGTGGCCCGTTGGACCGGTATCCCCGTGAGTAAGCTGCTGGAAGGAGAGATCGAGAAACTGGTCAAAATGGAAGAGCGCCTGCACCGGCGGGTGGTTGGCCAGGATGAGGCCATCCGGGTTGTGGCCAATGCCGTCCGTCGCAGCCGGGCCGGCCTGCAAGACCCCAATCGACCCATCGGTAGCTTTATTTTCCTGGGACCGACCGGGGTGGGTAAAACAGAGTTGGCCCGCGCCCTGGCCGAGTTCCTGTTCGACGACGAAGATAACATGGTCCGCATCGACATGAGCGAGTACCAGGAGCGGCACACCGTCAGCCGCCTGCTTGGCGCTCCGCCCGGTTATGTCGGTTACGATGAGGGGGGCCAATTAACCGAGGCCGTCCGTCGCCGGCCCTACAGTGTGGTCCTGTTCGACGAGATCGAAAAGGCCCATCCGGAGGTGTTCAATACCCTGCTCCAACTGTTGGACGATGGCCGGCTGACCGATGGCCACGGGCGTACGGTTAACTTCAAGAATACCGTGGTCATTATGACCAGCAACATCGGCAGCTATCATATTATGGAGTTGGGGGTGGAAGCCGCGAAAGCGAAGGTGATGGAAACCATGCGCCAGCATTTCCGGCCCGAATTCCTGAACCGGATTGACGACACCATTGTCTTCCACAACCTGACCCGCAGCGATCTGGTGCGTATCGTCGATATTCAGGTGGACCATTTGCGTCGCCTGTTGGCCGAGCGCAAAATCAACCTGCTGTTGACCGAGGCGGCTAAATTCCACCTAGCCGAGGCTGGCTACGATCCCAACTTTGGAGCGCGGCCACTCAAGCGGGTCATTCAGCGCCAGGTGCAGGATCCCCTGGCTTTAGCCTTGTTGGAAGGCCAGTTCGGCGAGGGTGATACCGTGCAGGTCGATATAGTCGATGGCGAACTGGTATTTCACCGCATCGCCACTGCACCCGTCGACGAGTACCCAGCGGATGAAGTGGAAGTGGTTGAGGGCGAGATTGTGACCTAGCAGGCTGTCGGAAAAGTCAGTTTTGCCAGACCTTGGACGTTTTCAGAGCTAATTTCACGGGCAAATCAACTGGATAATCAAGATAACTTTTGCTTATCTAAATTCAGTAAAATTCGTTATCAACCGCTAACAAAATTCTAACACTAATGGAGTATAATCTAAATTTGAGATGATTTTTTACCCATAGAAAACGGCTTCCGGGGGGTGAAGTGGGACCTAAACCACGAGTCATCGCTACCTTGAGTTGTTCACGTTTTGTACCTATCTCCTAACGGAAGCCGCCCAAATAAAACAACACCCAAATAAAAACTAGCTAAGATTCAGGAGGTCGAACGATGTCATCTCTAAAACTGCGTCCCTTGGGGGATCGAGTCTGGGTAGAGCCGATTGAGCGCGAAGAAACCACCGCTTCCGGCATCATCCTGCCCGAAACTGCCAAGGAAAAGCCTATGGAAGGCAAAATATTGGCCGTGGGGCCGGGCGCTCGTAAAGAAAATGGCGAGCGCGTTCCCCTGGATGTGAAAGTAGGTGACCGGGTATTGTTTGCCAAGTACGCCGGGACCGAAATCAAGCATGATGGGATCAAATACCTCATTATGCGCGAGAGTGATCTTTTGGCCATCATAGATTAATTGTAGTTTTATAAACAACATCCTTATAAACTGATTTGGAGGAAAAGCTTATGGCAAAGCAACTTGTTTTTCAGGATGAAGCACGCCGGCAGTTGAAAGCCGGCATCGATACCCTGGCCCGGGCTGTGGCCACCACCCTGGGCCCCAAAGGCCGAAACGTGGCCCTGGACAAGAAGTGGGGCGCGCCGACCGTGACTCACGACGGGGTCACCGTGGCTAAAGAGATTGAGCTGGACGAGCCTTACCAGAATATGGGCGCGCAACTGCTCAAAGAAGCGGCCACCAAAACCAACGACATTGCCGGTGATGGGACCACTACGGCCACAGTTCTGGCTCACACCATGGTCAACGAAGGTTTGAAAAACGTGGCGGCCGGAGCTAACCCCATGCTCCTCAAGCGGGGGATCGAACAGGCCACGACCATCCTGGTCGAGGCCATCCAGGATATGTCCATCTCCATCGACACCAAAGAAGAGATTGCCAGCGTGGCCTCGATTTCGGCCCAAGATCGGGAGATTGGTGATCTAATTGCCGAAGTGATGGACAAAGTGGGCAAAGACGGGGTGATCACCGTCGAAGAGAGCAAGGGTTTGGCCTTTGAAACGGAGTATGTGGAAGGGATGCAGTTTGACCGGGGCTACATCTCGCTCTACTTCATCACCGACCAGGAGACCATGCAGGCGGTGCTGGAAGAGCCCTTCGTGTTAATTCACGACAAGAAGATTTCGGCGGCGGTAGACCTGGTGCCGGTGTTGGAGAAGCTGGTGCAGTCGGGCCGGCGTGACTTGCTGATCATTGCCGAAGATGTGGACGGCGAGGCCCTGGCCACTCTGGTTCTGAACAGACTGCGGGGTACCTTCAACGTGTTGGCGGTGAAAGCGCCCGGCTTTGGTGATCGGCGCAAGGCCATGTTGCAGGACATTGCCATCTTGACCGGAGGCACGGTCATCAGCGAGGAGATGGGGCGGAAGTTAGAGAGCACCACGCTGCAAGACCTGGGCCAGTGTGATAAGGTTGGTTCGACAAAGGACGATACGACCATCGTCGGCGGGCATGGCTCGGACAAGGACATCACCGGCCGGATCAACCAGATCAAAGTAGAGATCGAGAACAGCACCTCAGATTACGACCGGGAGAAGTTGCAGGAGCGCCTGGCCAAACTGGCCGGGGGGGTGGCTGTGATTGGGGTCGGTGCAGCGACGGAAACCGAGTTGAAAGAGAAGAAGCACCGGGTAGAAGACGCCTTGAGCGCCACCCGGGCCGCTGTGGAAGAAGGGATTGTGCCCGGGGGTGGGGTAGCCCTGCTGAACGCGGTGTCGGCGCTGGCTGAGGTGACGAGTGAGATGCCGGATGAGCAGACCGGGATCAACATCGTGCGCCGGGCCTTGGAAGAGCCGATGCGCGGGATCGTCCGTAACGCCGGTCTTGATGGGGCGGTGGTGGTGCAGGCAGTCCGCCGCCGGCAAGATGAGGAAAAGAACGACCGGATAGGGTATGATATCATGGCCGGTGAGTATGTTGATATGGTCAAAGCGGGGATCATTGACCCGGCCAAGGTAACGCGAGGCGCCCTGGCCAACGCCGCCTCAATTGCCGCCATGATTCTGACCACCGAGGCCCTGATCACCGATGTACCAGAGCCGGAAAAACCGGCTGCGCCAATGCCAGAATACTAAACCGAAAAGTTCGATAAACAATTATGGGGTGAAATAGAATGAACTATTTCACCCCTTTTTTATTGGTATGATGGCAATCTTCTCCAAATTCTAATAACCCTCTAACATTCCGTTAGCGTAATTCTAACACTGACTATATAAAATACGAGTTAATGATCAATGTAGGACAAGTTGCTAACTTGTCAACGATACTCCGGGCAAGTTGGCAACTTACCCTACGTTATCAATCAAAAACCAGTGATTCGTGTGAAAGGAGATAATATATTATGTTTCGACGACCATTTGGCAGATATAGCTTTACCTCTCCCTGGCCGGAGATGGAGCATTTGCAGCGCGAGATGAACCGCCTCTTTTCAGATTCATTCTCTCTGGCCGGCGGTCGCACCGCGCCCAGTTACCCGGCTATGAACGTGTGGACGAATGAAGAAGGAGCCGTTATCACCGCCGAGTTGCCGGGTGTCAATCCCGAAGATATCGACATCTCGGTGGTGGGTGACACGCTGACCCTGACCGGCTCTCGCCAGCCGGATGAACTGAAGGAAGGGGAAAAGTATCATCGCCGGGAACGAAGTTATGGCCGGTTTACCCGAACCTTCGAGTTGCCCTACCAGGTTGAGACAGACAAAGTGGAGGCACTCTTTGAGAAGGGCGTGCTACACATCTCTCTGCCTCGGGCCGAAGTAGACAAGCCCAAAAAGATTTCTGTCAAGACGGCCTAGAGCGTAGCGCACCCAAAGCGTCATTCACAAGTAATTGTTTTTTCCACTTTCGGTAACACACAACACAATGCTGTCGAGTAAATAGTTAAATAATGGAGGTGACGATTATGGCTAACGAAAGTAGAGAACTTCAAATTCAAGAAACGCAAAAGCAAGAGGTAACAACGATGGGGGATGCCGAGCGCACCCGGGCCAGGAGAGCCTATGTACCCCGCGTGGATATTTATGAGACCGCCGACGAAATCGTAGCGGTAGCCGATATGCCCGGTGTGGATGAAAACTCGGTAGAAATCACCCTGGAGAAGAACGTTTTAACCATCAACGGTTATGTTGAACCGGAAGAGCCAGAGGACTATTGCCTGGCCTATGCTGAATACGAGATCGGTGACTATCAACGCAGTTTCACCCTTTCCAATGAAATAGACCAGGATAAGATCGAAGCGATGGTTAAAAACGGCGTGCTCCACTTACGCCTGCCCAAGGCTGGCCCGGCCAAGACAAGGAAAATTACTGTCAAAGCGGCCTGATAGCGAAAAGCATGAAACAGAGGCGAAACGCCCCATATCCCGTTTCGCCTCTTTTGTTATTGGCCTGATTGTTGATTATAATAGGGCCATAGATCGGGCGGTTTTTGCGATATCGCCAAGTTTCTAATAAACTTTTAACATAGCTTTAGTATAATTTTGGTTGCTTCTAAAAAAAGTATTGACAATAAAAAATGTGGTATTATGCTAATTTCGTAGCTATAAAAGCTGGATAATTTCCTGGGGGAGATTGGCAGCCAAAGTGGCTATGCGGGGTACCCCGCCTATTCCCAGACAGGCGGGGTATTTAATTTGTCCGGTTATCGGCAGATCAGCAAATAAATAGTGGTGTGCTCGTTTTTTGGGTATGGGTTCGCTGATTCGCCATTCGCCCATTCGCAAATTCACTCTTATCAGGAGGCAACATAGATGATAGAAGTCGTTGATCTCACCAAATCCTACGGTCCCATCGAAGCGCTGCGAGGCATATCCTTTCACGTGGCCCCTGGCGAGATTGTGGGGTTACTTGGTCCGAACGGAGCCGGTAAAACGACCGCCATCAGAATATTGACTGGCTATTTACAACCCGATAGGGGTATGGTCGAGGTAGATGGTTTGGACGTACTGACTCACACCCGCGAAGTTCAGGCCCGCATCGGTTATTTGCCGGAGAATGCACCCCTCTACCCGGAGCTGTCGGTGCAAACTTACCTCAAGTTAATGGCTGATCTGCGCGAGATTCCCCGCGACGAGCAGCCGGCCCAGCTCTCTGAAGCCGTTTATGCCACCGGCCTGGTCGATCACCTGACCCGCCCCATTGGTCAATTGAGTAAAGGATTTCAGCAGCGGGTCGGGCTGGCTCAGGCCATTTTACACCAACCCAAGTTGCTCATCTTTGACGAACCAACTGTGGGCTTAGACCCAACCCAAATCGTTGAGATTCGCAAGCTGATTCGTCGTCTGGCTCGCCAGAGTACTATTCTCTTCTCCTCTCATATCCTGTCCGAAGTGGAAGCCGTTTGTGATCGAGTCATTATCCTTATGAATGGTCAGGTCAAAGCAGATGCTCATTTAGCGGAGCTATCTGCCACGACTGACGCCATTTTGGTGTTGCAACAGGAGCCAGAGGGGGTCGAGCAGGCTCTGCAAGCGTTGGTCGGTGTGCGTGAGATTGAAAGAACGCATGCCCCCAATGACTATCCCACTTATCGCATCGTAGGCGAGCCTGAGACTGATCTCTGCCCCTCTATCTACGACCTGGCTCGCCGCGAAAATTGGCCGATGCGTGAACTCCGGCCCGATACGCGTACCCTGGAGACGGTCTTTAATCAACTGGCAACGACGGAGTGAGATAGGCGATTTGGGATATGGGATATAAAACGGGACCTAATGCATCCCACATCTCCCAGCCTACAACACTCGTAAAAGGCAACTACCTACTATGTCATTCTGAACAGGTGAAGAATCCCCAAGGTTTTGGTAAATACCCGAGGGGCACAGGTACCCGAGGGGCACAGGTACCCAAGGGGCACAGGGTAGACCTCTTTTGGGCCAAAGTTTCGGAGATTCCTCGTCGCTCCGCTCCTCGGAATGACATGAGGGTAGGTAGTTACCGTAAAAGGAGAACCTAAGATGACACAAACCTGGTCTATCGTTCGTAAAGAACTGAATGGTTATTTCGGCTCGCCGATGGCGCTCATCTTTGTGGGTGTTTTTCTGGCGGCTACGCTGTTTACATTTTTCTGGGTAGATGCCTTCTTTGCCCGAGGTATCGCCGATGTTCGACCAATGTTCCGTTGGATGCCCATTCTGCTCATCTTCCTGGTGGCGGCCTTGACAATGCGCCAGTGGAGCGAGGAGCAACGGTCCGGTACCCTGGAAATATTGTTAACCCTGCCGGCCGGTCACGTTCAGCTTGTCCTGGGCAAGTTCCTGGCTGTGATGATTCTGGTCTGTGTGACGTTGGCCTTGACTTTCTTCGTGCCCCTCACAGTTTCTCTGATGGGTAATCTGGATTGGGGGCCGGTGCTAGGGGGTTACCTGGCGGCCATTTTACTGGCGGCGGCCTATGCGGCTATTGGCCTGTTTATCTCCTCCCGCACCGATAACCAAATTGTGGCCCTGATTCTAACCGTATTGGTTGGTGGCCTCTTTTACCTGGTTGGCACGCGCGGGGTGACAGATTTTGTCGGTGACAACATTGCCGAGATTCTGCGAGCTATTGGGGCCGGGAGCCGCTTTGAGAGCATTGAACGCGGGGTCATCGATCTGCGTGACCTGGTTTACTATCTCTCGTTGGCTACTTTGTTTCTGACCCTCAATGTGGTCTCGCTGGATAGCAAACGCTGGGGCCAGGGAAAAAATACACTGGCCTATCGCCGTAGCCTGCTCCTGACCACGCTTCTCATCGGGTTAAACCTGGTCGCTCTGAACATTTGGCTCTTTCCTCTCAGCAGGGTTCGCCTCGATTTGACGGCCCAGCGTGAGTACAGCCTGTCGCTGGCTACGCGTGATATCCTCAGTAATCTGCAGGAACCGCTCCTGGTGCGGGGATACTTTAGCCAAAAGACCCATCCGCTGCTGGCTCCCCTGGTGCCCCGTATTCGTGACGTTCTCCAGGAATATCGCATTGCTTCCAACGGCCAAATGGTCGTCGAAATTATCGATCCGCTGCAAGACCCGGAGAAGGAGGCCGAAGCAAACCAATACGGCATCCAACCGACCCCTCTCCAGGCCGCCGACCGGTACGGCGCTTCGGTGGTCAATGCCTATTTTGACATCCTGATTCGCTACGGCGATCAGAATGAGGTCCTTAACTTTAGGGATCTAATTGAAATCCAACCTTCCCGCACCGGCCAGGTTGACGTGCGCCTGCGCAACCTGGAATACGACCTGACCCGTTCGATCAAGAAGGTGGTTTTTGGTTTCCAGAGTGTTGACGCGCTTCTGGCGGCTATAGATGAGCCGGTCAAGTTAACCCTTTACACCACCCCCAATACCCTGCCGGAGTGGCTGGTTCAGGCTCCAGAAACGATTCAGACGGTGGCGGGAGATATTCAGGCCGACTCGAAGGGTAAATTTACGTTTGAAATGGTGGATTTAGACGATCCCAATAGTTCGGTCAACCGTCAGACGATGCTCGACCGGTATGGATTACAGCCCATTGCCGTTTCCCTCTTTGCTGATACTCTGTCGGGCACAGATCAGAGTTACTACCTACATATGATCTTGCAAATCGGTGATGAAGCTCAGTTGTTGTTCCCCTCCGGTGATCTAAGTGAGGCTGAGATCAGAACCAGCATCGAGTCGGCTCTCAAACGAGCCTCATCCGGTTTTCTGAAAGTGGTTGGCCTCTGGACACCGCCCGATATCCCCACCCCTGATCCTTTCGGACAGCCGCAACCTTCTTTCAAACAATATAGCGTTATCGCCGAGCAACTACGCCGGGATTACAACGTGCGCAACGTTGACCTGTCTACGGGTCAAACACCCAGCGGTATCGACGTGTTAGTGGTGATTGCCCCCCAAGGTATGACTGACCAGGAGCGCTACGCCGTTGACCAATTCCTGATGCGCGGAGGGGCGGTGGTAGTGGCCGCGGGTAACTACATGCTCAACCCTGACCCATTTACCGGTAATTTGGGCGTGCAACTGGTTGAGGGTGGCTTGGGCGAGATGCTGGAAAGCTACGGGGTTACGGTGGAGCAGGCCCTGGTGTTGGACCCCCAAAACGAACCGTTCCCGATTCAGATCGCTCGTAATCTGGGTGACTTGCAAGTACGTGAAATTCAGGCCATCGATTATCCCTTCTTTGTCGATGTTCGGCCTGATGGCATGGACCGGGAAAGTCCCATTTTGGCCAACCTGCCAGCCGTTACCGTGAATTGGGCTTCACCGGTGGTGGTTGATGAAACGAAGAACGCGGAGCGGCAAGTGACCACCCTGCTCAAATCCAGTCCGGGCTCGTGGCTGCGGACCAATCCCGATATCCAGCCTGATCTGGAACGCTACCCCCAACTGGGATTCCCGGTCGAGGGCGAACCGCAAACCTATCCGCTGGCTGTGTCGGTGCAGGGTGTCTTTGATAGTTACTTCAAAGATAAGCCTTTACCCCTGGCGGAACCGGATGCGGACACAGACTCTACTGCCCAACCAACCGACCAACAAACTACCATCGGCACCATTGAAACGTCGCCTGAAACGGCCCGTCTGGTGGTCATTGGCAGTGCTGAGTTTTTGAACGACATCGTGTTTGATCTGTCGGCCAGCCTGACCCGTGATCGTTACCTGAACAGCTTGCAATTCATGCAAAACACGGTTGATTGGTCTGTGGAGGATTTAGACCTGCTCACTATTCGCTCGCGGGGAACTTCTGCTCGCGTGCTCGTTCCCCTGACAGACAGTCAACAATCGTTCTGGGAAGGCGTGAATTACGTCCTGGCCCTGTTAGCTCTGATTGGTATCGGCCTGATCTGGCGCACACAACAGCGGAACGAACAGCCGATGGAACTGGTGCGGTGATCAGTGGTCAGTGGATAGTGGATAGTGGATAGTGGATAGTGGATAGCGGATAGTGGATAGTGGACAAAATCAGGAGAAACAGACTATGAATAAACAGAATCAGATTTTAAGCCTCATTCTGGTGATCCAAATTGCCTTGGGGGTGGTCCTTTTCTGGCCCCGTACAGTTGCCTCTGAGGCGGAGAGTGGTCCCCTGTTTGCCGATTTCAAGCCCACGGAGGTGACGTCCCTAACCATCCGTGACGGGGAGGGGAATCGTATTCTCCTGGCTAAAGAGGGGGATGAGTGGGTACTGCCGGAGGCTGGAGGCTATCCCGCCGATGGTGAGAAAATAACGTCTCTCTTGGAAAAAGTTGAAGGTGTCCAGACCAACCGCCTGGTCACCCAAACCGAGGCCAGTCACAAAAGGCTGAAGGTGGCTGAGGATGATTTCAACCGTCTCCTTGAGTTCACCCCACCAGATGGCAGCCGTCATCAACTCCTTGTCGGCAGTTCAGGCGGGGCCAATGCCACTCATATTCGAGCCGATGACCAATCCGAAGTCTACTTGACGGGTGACCTGAACGCCTGGGAGATGGATGTCCAGGCTTCTGCCTGGATTGACACCCTCTATTTCACCCTGCCCCAGACCGCTACCATCGCCTTGACCCTGGAGAATGAGAACGGTACCTTTGAGTTTGAAAAAGAGGGCGAAAGCTGGCTGATGAAAGGTTTGGCCGATGAAAAAACCTTCAACGAAAGCAGCCTGACCACGTTGCTCAATCAGGCCATCTCGGTCCGAATGACCGCACCGATTGGCACCGAAGAACAAGCCGCTTTTGGGCTTGATAAGCCCGAGGCTGTCGTTACCCTCAAAACGGAAGAGAAAACCTATACCCTGCGGGTGGGGGCCAAAGACGATGATAATAACTATGTGTTTAGTTCTTCCGAGTCACCCTACTACGTGCGGGTGGCTGAATTTGTAGGCAGTAACTTTGTCAACAAAACCCGCGCTGATTTTCTGGAGCTGCCGCCCACGCCAACGCCAGAGACTGAGACTCAGTAGATCCAATTTTCAAGCTCGGAGCGGACCACAGTCCGCGTTTTGGCCGCTGGACTGTCCCACGGGGAGGCTTCGCACTGGTCCAGCTAGAGTAAATTTGGATCCACTGAGACTCAGTAGACTCAAACCGGTATGCCTACATACTGGATGGGTGTGATAAAGATTGGACGTATCATCTCAATAATTCGGGGTGGGGTAGGGGCGAGGCAACTCGGAGAGCAGGTT
>DAOUMU010000428.1:0-14966 GCA_034409055.1 Anaerolineae bacterium | reverse complement strand
TATCTACCATGTCATTCTGAGCGACCACAGGGAGCGAAGAATCTCCTGTTTCAGGCTGGATTTGCCCTTGTTACCGGAGATTCCTCGTCGCTTCGCTCCTCGGAATGACATGAGGGTAGGCAGTTACCAATATCTATGAGTTCGAAGAAGGTATATGTGGCTTAAACGATGTGTCATATGGCCTTTTAGTGATGACATTTGGCACCAAAATTGAGGCCATTTATCGAGTATAGTGATTATAAGCAGAAAGGTCAGGATAGCTACAAATGAGCTTAGAAGACAGGCATGCCAAACTGGATGAAATGAAACAGATATATCCAGAGAAGTTTGTCTCAACGAACAGGGCCTTCAAGCATATCCGCCGTGGGGACAATATATTTATGAGCACCGGCTGTGGTGAGCCTCAATATCTTGTTCAAGCTCTGATCAATTACGTCGAGTCTCATCCTGCTGCTTTTTTCGATGCCGAAGTATTTCAGGTGTGGAGTCTGGGCGTTGCGCCCTACGCGGATGAAAAATTCAAGAGTAATTTTCGACACAACTCCTTCTTTATCGGTCACAGTACCAGAGAGGCCGTCAACCAGGGACTGGCAGATTATACCCCCATCTTCTTATCACAGACCCCTCAGTTATTCTACCGCAAAATGGTACCTGTTGATGTTGCCCTCATCCAAACATCGCCACCGGATGAGCATGGCTATATGAGCTTGGGGGTGAGCGTTGATATTACCAAGGCGGCTGTAGAGAATGCTGGCCTGATTATTGCTCAGGTTAATGCCTGCATGCCCCGTGTCCATGGCGATGGTTTCATACACATTCAGGATGTGGATTTTATCATCCCCCATGATGAACCCATCTTGGAGTTCAAGGCCGAGGCCGATGATGAGGTGGCCCAACAAATTGGCAAGTATGTGGCCCGCCTCATCCAGGATGGGGATACGATTCAGGTGGGATACGGCAGTATCCCTAATGCAATTCTGGCTAATCTTGGTGACAAAAAGCATCTGGGGGTGCATACAGAACTTATCTCTGATGGCCTGGTCGAGTTGATGAAAAAAGGGGTGATTGATAACACGAAAAAAACGCTCAATCGAGGCCGGACCATCGCCACATTCTGTATGGCCAAACAAGAAACCTATGAATATATCCATGATAACCCGACGATACAATTTAGAACGGTCGACTATACTAACGATCCGCTAATTATCGCCCGCCACGATAATATGACGGCCATCAATAGTGCTCTGGAGATAGACTTGACTGGACAGGTCTCGGCCGAGTCTCTCGGCAAGATATTTTACAGCGGTATTGGTGGGCAGGCTGACTTTATGCGAGGGGCCATTTTGGCTCGTAACGGTAAAACCATCTTGACCCTACCCTCAACCGCCAACCAGGGGCAAACTTCACGAATAGTTCCCTTTCTTAAAGAGGGGGCCGGCGCTACCCTCAATCGAGGCGATATTCATTATGTGGCCACAGAATATGGTATTGTCTACTTGCATGGCAAAAACATCAGGGAACGGGCTATGGAATTAATAGCCATCGCTCATCCAAAATTCAGGCCCTGGCTCATACAAGAAGCGAAAAAAATGTATCTGATTTATAAAGACCAGGCCTTCATCCCCGGCAAGAGGGGGAAATATCCCGAAAACCTGGAAACGTATAGAACCACCAGGGATGGCCTTGAGATCTTCTTTAGGCCGGTCAAAATCAGCGATGAACCGTTGTTAAAAGATTTTTTCTACGATCTCTCAGACAAGAGTCTATATCGCCGGTTTATGTCGATGTTTAAGAGTATGCCGCACGAACGCTTGCAGGAATTTGTGGTGATTGATTACACCACCGATCTGGTGATCTTGGCCATTATCCAAGAAGGTGAAAAAGAAACCATTGTCGGCGTCGGGCAGTACGGCATCTATGAAGCCACGCACACGGCCGAAGTTGCCTTCGCCGTCAGAGACGACTACCAGGGCCGGGGCATCGGTACAGAACTGTTATCTTATCTAACTTATCTGGCCAAAAGACGAGGTCTCCTTGGTTTTACGGCAGAAGTGCTGGTGGAAAACAAGCCAATGCTTCACCTGTTTGAAAAAATGGGTTTTGACATTGAAAGGCGAGTTGATGAAGGGACGTATGAACTGAAAATGGCATTTAGAGGAATAGACAATGAGCACTAACCATCTGGATATAAAATATCTGTTTGAACCACGAACCATTGCGATTATCGGCGCATCGTCCAATGAAAACAAAATAGGCCATAAGATCGTCAAAAACATCTTATCAGGTGGCTATTCTGGCCGAGTCTATCCTGTCAATCCGCAGGGGGGGCAGATTCTTGGTCTGCCTGTTTATAAAAGCATTGAAGAAATTGACGATGACATTGACGTAGCCAGTATTGTCATTCCGGCCAAATTTGTTTTTGATGCGGTTAAGAGTTGCGCAGCCAAAGGGGTCAAATATATACCCATTATATCGTCGGGTTTTTCTGAAATTGGGCACATCGAGGCTGAGAAAAAAATTGTTTCCTATGCCCATGAACACGGCATGCGCGTGTTAGGCCCGAACATATTTGGCGTATACTCGGCTCCAGCTTCATTAGACGCCACTTTTGGCCCCGGCAACATCAAAGCCGGTAATGTGGCCATCATTACCCAAAGCGGTGCCCTGGGCATAGCCATGATTGGCAAAACCGCTGTCGAAAACATCGGTCTATCGGCAATGGTTTCGGTTGGCAACAAGTCTGATATTGACGAAGCTGATCTCCTGGCTTACCTCACCCAGCAAGACAGCACCAGAATTATTCTGATGTATATCGAGGGGATTAAAGAGGGGGAAAAATTAGTTGAAATCCTCAAACAGGCCACGAAACAAAAACCGGTGGTTGTCATCAAATCCGGGCGGTCAAAACGAGGTGCGGTTGCTGCTGCCTCTCACACCGGTTCACTGGCCGGGGCAGACGAGATTTTTGACGATATTATGAGACAATGCGGTGTGTTGAGAGCCGAAAACCTACAGGAGGCTTTTAGTTGGTGTAAATTTTTAGCAGACGCGCCAATACCAACGGGTAAAAATACGGTCATCATCACCAATGGTGGCGGCATTGGAGTTTTGGCTACCGATGCTTGTGAAAAGTACAATGTAAAACTATACGATGATCTTCACACCTTAAAACAGATCTTCTCTCCTGTCACCCCTGACTTTGGCTCGACAAAGAACCCGGTAGATTTGACAGGCCAGGCTACATCTGAACATTATAACCAGGCCCTTGGCGCAGCCCTTGAAAACGACAACGTCAATTCCGTTATTGCCCTGTATTGCCAGACCGCAGTTTTTGACGCTGATAATCTTTCCAGTATGATTAAGACAAATTATACCAAGTATCACTCAGCGAAAAAACCGATCATATTCTCCATTTTGGGAGGGGAGATTATTGAAGATAGTCTGGTCTCTCTCAGAAAAGAGAGGGTTCCCGTGTTTGCCGATGTTTATGAGGCCGTCTCTTGTCTGGGTACCAACTATGCTCACTATCGCTATCTGCATGATCAATCTGATGAGATTGTGACCGCCGAGATGGATGTACGGGCCATAGAGGAAATTGCCGATAATGCTCTAAAGGACGGTCGGTCCTTCTTACTGGCTCACGAAGCTCAACAAATCATGAGTGTGGCCGGTATACCGGTTCCTCAAAGTCGCATCGCCCGTAATCTCGACGAAGCTGTCAGATATGCGGAAAAGATTGGATATCCCGTGGTTATGAAAGTGGTTTCCAGGGATATTCTGCATAAGAGTGACGCCGGGGGGGTTGCTTTGGACCTGGATGACAAAGGTGAAGTCATCGACGCCTATCAGGCCATTATCCATAATTGTCGGGCCTACAACCCGCAAGCGATCATTCAGGGTGTTGAAGTGTCGGAAATGGTAAAACCCGGCACCGAAGTAATTATTGGAGCCAGAAAAGATGGGGCCTTTGGTCCAATTGTGATGTTTGGTCTGGGTGGCATCTATGTGGAAGTGATGAAAGATGTTTCGTTTAGAGCAGCCCCCTTGAATCGTAAGGTGGTCATGAGCATGATCAAGGAAATTAAATCCTATCCCCTCCTCTTGGGTGTGCGAGGCGAGGAACAGAAAGATATTGAGGGAATCATTGACACAATCATCAAGTTGGGTACGGTCATCCAGAAATGCAAAAACATCACAGATATCGAAATCAATCCCTTGATGGCGTATGAGCAGGGTCAGGGGACAAAAGCAGTGGATGTTAGAGTCCTAGTTTCAAATGTTCAGAGAGGTGACACAAATGGATAAGTTAATCATCGCATCAATACGCGAGAATGCGGGTAAAACCAGTGTAATTACGGGCATTGCCAAAGCCTTGAACAAGAAAATCGGATACATGAAACCTCTTGGCGACCGATTGCTCTATCGGAAGAAGCAATTATGGGATTATGACGCCTCCTTGATCACCAGCATTTTTGGTTTAACAGATGATCCGATGGATATGAGCCTTGGGTTTGACCACTCCAAGCTCAGATATATGTATGACGAGGAAGGTACAAAAGCGAAACTGCTGGAGGCTATATCTCATATAGGCGCAGATAAAGAGGTGTTATTGATTGAAGGAGGCAAGGATATTACCTATGGAATCTCGGTGCACCTTGATGCCATCTCTTTGGCCGAAGCCACCGGTGGTAAATTAATAATTGTGGTTAGTGGCGACGACGATGCCATCCTGGATGACATCACCTTTGTCAAAAAGCACATTGATATGAGCCAGGTGGACTTTGGCGGTGTCATCGTCAACAAGTTGCACGACATAGAGAATTTCGAATACACCCACCTAACCACTATCACCGACATGGAGGTCAATGTACTTGGCATGATCCCTCATACCCAAAAACTGACCTACTTTTCGGTTGATTATTTGTCTCAGTCCTTATTTGCCAAAGTGATTACCGGCGAAGGTGGCTTGAAAAACGTTGTTCAGAACGTCTTTGTGGGGGCTGCCTCTGTTAATGCCGCCCTTAGAAATCCGGTGCTCAAAAGGGAAAACAGCCTGGCCATCACCAGTGGCGATAGAACTGATATGATCCTGGCCGCTTTGGAAAGCAACGTAGTGGGCATGATTCTGACGAACAATATTTTGCCACCTTCAAATATCATTTCGAAAGCCTCAGATCGTAACACCCCCTTGCTCGTCGTAGCCCCAGATACGTATGAAGTCGCCAAACAAATTGACAACTTGCAACCGTTGTTGACCAAAGACGATACTGAAAAAATCGATTTGTTAGGACAATTGATGCAGGAGCACGTAAACCTCAACGAAATAATGGGGGCTTAAAGAAGGGGTAATAGTGACAAGAAAAGCCCGGTGATTTGCCGGGCTTTTCTATAGATGGTGGTAACTGCCTACCCTCATGTCATTCCGAGGAGCGCAGTACCCAAAGGGCATAAACGACGAGGAATCTCCGAAACTTTGGCCCAAAAGCGGTCTACTTTGCCAAAACCTTGGGGATTCTTCACTCGCTGCGCTCGTTCAGAATGACATGGTAGGTAGTTACAGATGGTGAAAATGACTAAGGGTTAGATTCGCTCCACTGCGATAGCAGTGCCACCACCGGTTCCGTGGCAGAGGGAAGCCAGACCTAGCTTTCCCTCTTGCTCTGCCAACGTGTTCAGCAACGTGACGATGATGCGTGCTCCAGAGCAGCCGATGGGATGCCCCAGGGCAATAGCTCCGCCGTAGACGTTGAGCTTTTCATAGGGAATCCCCAGCATCTTGTTGAAAAGCACACTATTAAGGCCAAATGCCTCATTATTTTCTATCAGATCAAAATCATCAATAGTTTTCCCCAATCTATCCAGGAGCTTCTGAACCGTCGAAATGGGTGCTTCGGTAAAGCGCCAACTTTCCCCAGCCGTCCAAGCCCAGCCGAGAATACGAGCTATCGGCTTGAGGTTGTGTTTTTTTATAGCTTCCTGGCTGGCAATCAGCAGAGCAGCGGCCCCATCGCTAAGCTGGCTGGAATTCCCGGCAGTTAAAATTCCATCTTTTGTAAAGGCCGGGCGCAACTTGGCCAGGCCCTCTGGGGTGGTATCTGCCCGAATGCCTTCATCGTAGTCCAATACCTTCGCCCCCTGGCGCGTATTTATCTCGATGGGCACAATCTCTTTCTTGAAAAACCCCTTCTCAGTGGCCTCAGTTGCCCGCTTATGGGAGTAGTAAGCCACCTCGTCCACTTCCTCCCGGGTAATTCCATACTCAGCCGCCAGGCGTTCGGCCTCATTACCCATCACATCATTAGCAATAGGATCGGTCAACCCATCGTGAAGTAGAACATCCTGAAGCTGTTCCGGTGCCCCCAGCAGGAACTTGTATCCCCAACGCGCTCGATAGGAAAGGTGGAACCCCGCCTGCGACATCGACTCCATACCTCCGGCGAGAATCAAATCGGCCTCACCGGCCTTAAGAGCGGTCGCAGCGTTTATTACCGTCATCATGCCCGACGAGCACACCATGTCCACGGCATATCCGTCTATCTCTTGGGGAATACCGGCCTTGATGGCCGCCTGTCGAGGCAAGAGTTGCCCATGCCCGGCCCGCAGAATATTGCCGAAGATGTATAGATCCAAATTTTTCCCCTCAACCCCGGCCCGCTCAAGAGCGGCTTTCATCACGTGAGCGCCCAGATCCGACGGGGTAAAATCCTTCAGACTCCCCCCGAACCGTCCAATGGGAGTTCGTGTCGTTGACACAATATAAGCTTCTCGCATAATTTTTTCTCTGTCCCGTACTGGTTAAATGAGTATCCCAATTACTATATTGACGACATGCAGTATTACCTCATCGCCATAAATTTATTGAATTCAAGTAACTGCCTGCCTTCATGTCATTCCGAGGAGCGCAGTACCCAAAGGGCATAAACGACGAGGAATCCCCGAAACCTTGGCCCAAAAGAGGTCTACTTTACCAAAACCTTGGGGATTCTTCACTCGCTGCGCTCGTTCAGAATGACATGGTAGGTAGTTACGAATTCAGGTAATTGCTCAGATGGAATGTCTTTCAGGCGGGGATTGGCCGCATCTCGGGGAGAAATCAAGGGGGACTCCACACCCCAGGGGATGGCAATATCGGGATCGTTCCAGGCGACTCCATGCTCATCGTCGCCATCATAATAATTATCGACGATATAAATCAGGGTAGCCTCGGTGAAAGCTATAAAGCCGTGGGCCACGCCGATGGGGATAAAAATGCCCATCGGGTTGTCCGCACTCATATCTATCGTTTGGTTTGCCCCGTAAGTGGGGGAACTGGACCGCATATCGAATAGGCCGGCTCGTATTCTACCGGCAACCAGGTACCAGTAATCCACTTGATGAAAGTGATAGTGCAGTCCGCGTAGTACATTAGCTTTAGAGATAGAGCGATTAGTTTGGACAATTTCCCAACTGCGCTGGGGAAACCACTCTTTGCGAAACGTTTCCATAAATTGGCCGCGCTCATCGGTAAAGGATTTGAGGGTAACAGTTTGGAGACCCTTGATCAGGGTTGATTCCTGGATATGAGGCATTCTATTCTCCTAACAGTAGTTACTTTGATTTTATCAGCATCTCTCTTCTCCGTCAATCACCTTGCCGTTCCCCCCTGGCTCATGTTATACTATCATTATGGCTGAACAGTTTACTCACCAAACCTATCTCTCCCCTTTCACCTGGCGGTATGGCAGCGACGAGATGCGTCGGGTCTGGAGCGAAACTCATAAACACCACTTATGGCGACAATTGTGGGTTGCTCTGGCCGAAGCCCAACAGGCCGCCGGACTGGTCAGCCAGGCCCAGGTAGATGACCTGCGTGCCCACGCCACAGCGGTCAATGTTGAGCGTGCCCTGGAAATTGAAGCCGAAATCCATCACGATCTTATGGCCGAAGTCAAAGCCTTTGCCGAGCAGTGTCCCCTTGGTGGTGGGATTATCCATCTGGGGGCTACTTCGATGGACATTGAAGACAATGCCGAGGCTCTGCGTCTGCGCGAGAGTTTGAATTTGATCGTGACCAGGCTAACCACTCTGCTGGCCGAATTGGCCACTCAAATCGAGCGCTGGACCGCCACCCCGACCATCGCCTTTACCCACCTCCAACCCGCCGAGCCAACCACCCTGGGCTACCGGCTGGCCCAATACGGCTTTGATTTGCTAACCGACCTGGCCGAATTGCGCCGGGTGCATAACGGTATCCGGGGCAAGGGCTTTAAAGGAGCCGTTGGTACATCAGCCTCATATCAGGAATTATTGGCCCGGTCTCCGGAAACTGCTGGTACAACTGAAGAGAATACCTCAAGCTGGAACGCTGCCCGGTTAGAGGCCCAGGTGATGACGGCCATTAATCTTGAGCCATTTCCGGTCGCTACCCAAACTTATCCTCGCAAGCAGGATTGGCTCGTTTTAAATGCCCTGGCCGGATTGGCCGGCTCGCTGTATAAATTTGCTTTTGATTTACGGTTACTGCAAGCCCCCTCGCTGGGAGAATGGGCCGAGCCTTTTGGTCGCCGTCAGGTTGGCTCCAGTGCGATGCCCTTCAAACGTAACCCCATCAACGCCGAAAATATCGACAGCTTGGCTCGCCTGGTGGCCAGTTTGCCCCGTCTGGCCTGGGACAATGCGGCCCATTCGTTGTTGGAACGCACCCTGGACGACTCCGCCAACCGGCGAGAGATGTTCCCGGCCGCATTTTTGGCCACGGATGAAATTCTGCGCCGGGCCATCCGGCTGGTACGTGGCCTGCAAATCGACGAAGCCGCTTTGGCCCGCAATCTAAAAACTTATGGTACTTTTGCCGCGACCGAACGGGTGCTGATGGCGGCGGTCAAGGCCGGGGCTAATCGGCAGGAGATGCACGAAATCATCCGGGAACACAGCCTGGCTGCCTGGGCCGAGATTGCTGCCGGACACCCCAACCCGCTGCCAACCCGTCTTTCTGGCGATGACAGGATTAACCACTACTTGAGGGCAGAGCAGGTTATCAGGCTACTAGATGCCAGCCAATACGTGGGTGATGCGCCGGAACGGGCTCAAAATTTAGTCCGCCAAATCAAGATGGCGATTGGCCCCATCCAGCCATAAGCTCATTTCAAAATTAGGCCCTGGATGTTTATACAGGACTAAAATATCGGTAGTTGATCAAGCAGCAATAAAGCAGGATACTCAATGAAGGAGGAAGTTTATTATGATTTTACATGGCAAACTTTTTGCAGAATCACCGATTTATAGGGGGAATGCTCGTAAGACGCTTTTCACCAGGGATGGCGATGGTACCGAGCGGTTAGTCTCTCTGGCTGGAGAAATACAGGGTACAGCCGAAGCTTTAATGGACGCTTTTATGGGGCAGTCACGCAGGGGCGAGAACATTGGCCTGTTCAACCAATTGTGGTTGCGGTTGTACGACTCGCCGATGCCAAAAGATCTCATTACTGAAGTGGACTGCAAGTTGCAGAAGGAGTCTTATCCGCGAGACAATTTTTTTGATCTGCGTATGGGAATTAAACTCGATGAGGACCGGTGGGCCGCAGAGGCAAATGCGAACTACAAAATGGAAACCCTGTTTCGCCACTCTGTCTTTGATTTCACTGTGTCTGTCAATGAGTCGATCTTGCAAAAAGGTGAAAATCAAGCTCAATTATATTATGTTCTGCAAGAACTCAAAGCAGGACGATTTTGGTTTGGCGCCGGCAAGAGCAAAGGTTTGGGCCGTTGTCGGCTTGAAATAGACCTGCCATTTTCAGCCCCTGAGACGCCCCCCCGCCTCAATCCCAAGGCCAATCACTTGAGGGTGTCCTTAACCTTTAAAGCCACCAATCCGGTTCTGGTCGGTTGGAATTGGGGCAAGGTAGACCCTGACATACCTGCCTTTGCCGCTGTTGATGGGCGAGTGTTGGTCGAAGCGATGCGAGACCTACCAGACCCAATCCGGAATCGATTGGAGATGGGACTGGGCGGCCCTATTCTCAGCCCGGAAGATTGGAAGCAAAAGCTGGCCGAATACCTGCCCAGAGTCACGGCCATCTGGTTGAGAGAGCAGTCTGTGAAAGAAATCGATTCCTGGACCCTGACCTCAACAGCCCTAAAAAAGTTAGGCAAAGGAAAATACGGACTCTCTAAAAAGTTAATCGAACAGCTTGAACCGTTCATTGATCAAACTTTTCCCGATCTACAAGCGGCTGAAACGACAATCAAAGAGGCCCTTGGCAAAAAAGCCAATATGGCTAACCGGGTCCTCGAAGTGATGGACCGCAGTGTTGCCACCCGCTATGAACTTGATCAAGAGGCCTGGCAAGAGGTCGTCAGCAGTTTGGGGCTGGATGCCAATCTGGCAGACCGGGTTTCCGCCCGACTTAACAGTGAACCCGCGCTGAACGAGATTCTAGATCAGGCCTGCCGGCCCGTGCTGCCCCGGCTCTACCAGCAGGTGGATCACCAGATCAGACTCATTCAAAGTGACTCCTGGGTAGATGCGGAAATGGCAAACCGTATGGAACATATTCGAATTAAGACGATGTTGCTGCAAGGCAAGATCAACGAACAGCAGTGGGGAAACCGGCATCAAGCGCCAGAAGGAGTGAGTGAGGCTACGTGGCGTGAATTTCTTGACACCCACAGTCGCGTGCGATTCCGTCACCTGTTAAACCCCAAGAATTTGAGAAAAAGCATCACCAACGACGAGAACTTTGTGGCTTTCCTCCAGGCTTATCGTGATCGTACCCGCCAGGAACTGGCCCAGCCCCACCATATTGATTTTCGGGAAGGGGGGGCATTCGGGCGAGAGGTATCCAAAAAGTATGGGAAACCCTATGATACGGTCTTTATGCGAATGTTATCCTGGGCCCCCTCTGCTCAGGGGGAGGGACTCTGGGAGATTTACATTCCCGGTAGCACGATTAAAGGCGCGTTTAGAAAACGTGCTTCACAGGTACTGAAAACCTTGTGGGGCGAGTCTGCCAAAACCACCAAGGTGTTGGACCGGCTTTTTGGGACGCAGGGACGGCGAGGGCTGATCTTCTTCTCTGATGCTTATCTGGTTGACCCCCACAACCCGGAGCAGGCCTGGTGCTCGATGGATGGGGTAAAAATGAATCCCAGCACAGGCCAGCCTATCGAGGGAGCCAAGATCGACTACCTCTTCCCCTACGGAGACAAGCTTGCCTTTCAACTCCAGGTGGATATACAAGACATTGGGGAAAAGGACCTGGAGGCGCTGTCTCTCTTGCCCCATTTGTTCCAGGATTTCCAAAGAGGGGACATTCCTCTGGGCGGCGAAAAGACCAGTGGGTTTGGTTGGGTTGAGGCTGATATTACCAACCTCACCTGGCTCACCACCGACCCGGACGGCATCGGCCGGAAGTTATTAGGCGAACAGAATTTAACTCAAGACGGTGTCTGGCAAAAACTGGAGCTTGAAGAGGAAGCAGCAGTAAACGCCTGGCAAGCTATATCTCCGCTGATTCCAGAGATAGAGATCTCCAAAACTCCACCCCTGGCCAAGGCCGGCTTTATCTCCCACCGGACTTTTGGAGGCTACTGTGGCCTGCTTTCAGTCGAAGCAACCATTTTGAGCCCTGTCCACGTGCGGGAGAGTGGTCAACCGTCCCTCAGAGCTACCCTGACCGATGGTCCCATCAACGGCTGGGACTTCTTTGCCATGGCTCCCCCTGAAGCAGCGTTACGAGCATCACAAAAAAACTATGCCCTACCCAGTAAAAGCATCAGGGGTATGCTCCGTCACATTTATTCGATTGCCACCAACTCTAGCCAGGCCAGTCCAAACATTAGCCACCTAAACCCCGAAGATAGCCTATTTGGCTGGGTGGGCCAGGGTCCAAACCAGGCCATCATGGGACGAACCTCTTTTAGCTTTGGCCTATTCGAGGAGTCTGAACTGGCCTGGTTTAAAGTGCCATATCCTTATGGGGGTTGGAAATACACCGGGAAACAGTGGACACACACGCCAGGGGGTTCTGTTTCTCAGTTACTCGTTGGTAAGCATTGGCGACTATTTCCCCATGCGCCCCTGGCTCCCCTGGTCGAACGGTTAGATGATTTTCAGCCAGATACGGTCCAGGCCAGTTATTTCAGAGCTATATTACCTGGGGCGCGGGCGCGCTTTACAATTCGCTTCTGGAATCTGACTGAACAAGAACTCCAAAGATTAATATGGTGTGTCGCCCTGGAGCCGGACCTGGCTCACAAAATGGGAAAACATCGCCATCTTGGTTTTGGTAGCCTGCATCTGCAAATTCTTCCAGATAGCTTTCTGATCGACTGGGCCAAACGGTACTCGGCTGGGGAGTCTGAACAGGCTTGGCGTTTACCCATCCAGGTTGACCAATGGCTCAATCCCAAAGTTATTGAGCACTACGCAGACCTGCGAAAGGGGTTGAATGCTGGACAGCTTTGATTGGCTTCGCCGGAGTCAAAGCGGGGCCGAGTTATTAGCGACCTTAAAACACCTTACAACGACCCCTGATCTTTTTACCAATGAAGAAGAGATTGGGCCGCCTCATTCTGCCCTGGCCGGTCCCTGCCTGCGCTGCTGGGTCTATCCGCGCCTACCCGACCTTGGGCCAAACAAACCCTTCTGTCAAACGTGTGCGGCTATCCTGACCACAGCCCGCAGGTTGGGGACCACCTCACGCCAGGCGATTGTCGCCTGGGGTTTTGTCAATCAATTGCCCCGGCAGCTTCGCCTGGGTGAGGGATTTTATGATAGTGACGTTCTGGGGGCTTATGTTTATGATGAGCATCGCTTTTTGCTGGTGATGCGTAAGCGGGAGTTAAAACCCTGGATACAGGAACTTATCATTTATCACGGGTCTGACCTGACAGGGCTGGTTCAACTATTTCCGACCGTAGGACCAGGGGGGAAAATGGGTATGGGGGACATTCTCTGCCGGGCGATTCATCACGAGGCAGACTTCCCCCTGGATCGATTACGAGTCCGGTTCTACACTGGTCCCTATCAAGTGATAAGACCCCATATCCGTGACCAAAAGGGTATCCTTACCTTTGAAATCTCTGAGTTTTTGAGCCTACTGGAGATGGCTGCTGTGTTTCGGACTCTCTTGCCCCCTGAAGAGCAACAAGTACTTTATCAGTTGTTAGACATAGATGATAGAGAAGAAGAACAATTTTATTGGGGCCGCTTCCTGGGGTATTTGAGCAAGGAAGCAAAGGATATGCTGGCTGCCTGGAAAATCCGGCAGTGGCCGAAGAGCCGGGTCAAATTGTTATACGAGCTTCTTGATTATGTGGAATTTTACCAAGCCGATTAATCTCATTCGTTATTTAATTGTGTGGCGAGTCAACAGATCATTGGTGTGGCAGCCAAAATGTTTATCCGCAGAGATATCCCTGGTTCTGGGGGCAATTATCACCAACCGTCTGCCAACTCGTGAAGCTCGTTCCTGGCGAAAAGCCCTCGCTCCCTGGGAGGCGTATCAAGTCGAAAGCTCAACCAATAAAAAAAAATCAAAGGCCGTGCCAGAAGTATTATGGCCCATTGAGGCGGTCTTGTTTGTCTACCCAGGCAAGCTAAACCACGGACAGGGCGAGTTGATCCTGTGGGAACTAAAGCTACTAGGGGAGCATGCGGATCACGGCCTCTTTTTGGAAGTAATTTTACCAGCTATGGAGGAAGCGGGCAGCACCGCTGATCCCCAGTGGCATCATCAGCACAACCTGTGGGGCTGCTTCGACGTCCATTCTGTTTACGTAGCCCGGGGAACACACTGGGAGCCTGTAGTGAAGGCCGGAAAATTGGATCTGAGCTATCGCGCGACCCCTACCCAATGGGCCGACGGCTTGACGTTTGGCGTAAATTCAGAACGCACCTTCAACCGCCTAACCTGGCTAACACCGTTTGACCTGGTGGCAGAGGCCGGCGTAGAAGACAAAACTGCGGCCAGCTCAACCCGTTCCCCAAGCCACAAGCAGGGAATACCGCCTTATGAAACGCCAACCTTACAGGGTATCCTGGAGGCCCTTATGGCCCGGATGACCGTATTTTTACCGGGCAAGTACAACACGCCCGGCGACGTGTGGCGGGCTTTGAGCCCGGAAGAACAATCATCGCTCCAGGATGTTATAGAACAAGTTTATCATATCCCTGTTCGTCGCAAAGATTTTGAGCTGGCTCCCAAGCATTGCCCAGGCCGTTGGACCGGCACACAAACTTTTTCGTCCATCCCGCCTGCGGTTATCCCTTATCTTGAGTTGGCCTCCATTCTCCACATTGGCAGACAGACCCACTTTGGGTGTGGTACTTTTATGGTGACTTAGGGAGTTCCGAAATTTAAATCATCCCAAAACTTTCGACGGCGTGAAGCGTAAACCCACAGGGCACAGACGGGCACAGGTATTTTTTCGGAACTACCTTACGATCAAAGCCATCACCTTTGATTTTTGGCCAACCCTTCCCTGAAAAATTCAAAATGAATTTTTTTTGAAATTTAAATTGAAATATTTCGGGTCGTTTTTCGTGTTATAATGAGAGAGTATCCAACCACGTCCAACGTAACGCGGCCAAGCCGCAAATTAGAAATGGGAAAGGGTCAATAAAAAACCGGATTTGAAAAACGAGATGGGAAGCTTTCTAAGCTGAGAGCAATCCCCAAAGGCAGTTTCCTCGAACCAGACGGTAAGGAGTAATCCGAACGGGTGCGCCCGTTAACGGAGAAACCGTGGGGCGGCTCCAAGAGTGTATCGTGAAGTTCATAGAGGCCAGGCTTCTGTGAGTACGTCCTACTCACCAGGGGAGGCGTTTGAGATGCTCGATCGGCTTGAGGGGAAACTCTCACGGGCCGGTGCGCCACGAGGCGCGAAGTAGCAATGGTATAAGCCCACCCTCAACCATAGGAGGGTGAACCTGACCAGGCAGGCGGAAGGCCAGAGCAACCGACCGTCTGAAGCCCTGGGAACAA
>DAOUMU010000427.1:0-26963 GCA_034409055.1 Anaerolineae bacterium | reverse complement strand
CCCCTTCTCTGGGCAGTTTCCTCCAGAGAAACAGGAATCTTATGGCTGACTGGCATTTTGCCAAGCCCCATTAGGCTGAATTGTTAATGTGCTGCTCCGTCAAAACGGTTGTTATGAAACACTCTGTTATTATCATTTTTTTCAGGAGGTGGCTTTCTCGACTTAGGATTTGAGCAGGCTGGCTTCGATGTTGTATGGTCGAACGAGGTGTATGGCGCATTTGCCGACATGTACTGTGCCGGGATATCAAGTTGGCGGCAGGCTATGAAGTATCCAAGTGCAGGAAGTTCTCCGTTAGTGAACCAAACCAGCATTGAAAAATTGTCTTGGCGGACAATCTTGTCAGAAGCCTTTGGTTCAGTTGTGCCTGATTTTTTTGGGGTTATTGGCGGGCCGCCATGCCAAGATTTTAGCCAGTCTGGGAAAGATCTTGGTTCTGAGGGCGAGAGGGGAAAACTACCCCAGGATTTTGTAGACCTGATTTGTGGTCTGCGTCCAAATTTTTTCCTGATGGAGAATGTACCTGGTCTCTACAGAAAAAAGCACCGGAATTTCTACAAAAGCATTGTTAAACAACTTGAGGATAGCGAGTTGGGATATTTGACTTCTAAAAAGATTCTGAACGCGCTGGAACATGGTGTTCCACAAATCAGGGAACGCCTATTCCTCGTTGGTTTTCGAAAAGATATTGTTTTTGATGATTATGGGGTTCTATCTGGACAAGATCAGGGTTGGTTCCCTTGGCCCCAACCGCAGTTCGAAAACGTAAAAGAACTTGACTGGCCAAAGACCAGTCCTTTTGGGTGCAAGGATCTTCCTGTACCTGCCAATATTCCCTTGGAACTTACAGTTTGTAGGCTCGTTCGGGATGAAGCCGAACAGCTTCCCAATGGACAAGAAGCGTTCAAGCCATATTCTAAAAAATTCGAGCAGATTGCAGAGGGAGATGTATCGGGTAAATCATTCAAGCGTCTGCATAGATACCGCTACAGCCCAACCGTGTGGTACGGTAATAATGAAGTCCACCTGCATCCTTGGAAACCTCGACGACTGACTGTAAGAGAAGCTCTGAGAATACAGACTGTTCCCGATGAGTATGTGCTTCCACCAGAGAACACGCTGACGGATAAATTCAAGGTTATTAGCAATGGTGTCCCTACTTTGTTAGCTCAGCGTATAGCTAATGCTTTGCTAAAGTACATAACAGAAAAAGATCTTGCACCCTCTGTCATAGAGTCCACAGAGATTGCATAGATGGAGCTACCTGAGCGTTTATCTCAAGATAAGACTAAACTACATAAAGATCTTTTGGACTGGTACGCCCAAAATCGACGTGATTTCCCTTGGCGTAACACAAACATTGCCTTCGAGGTTTTACTGGCTGAAAAACTATTACAACAGACCAAAGCTCGCGACACAGTTGTTTCAATCTATACTGCTCTACTTACTAAGTACCCAACCGTCCAAGAATTAATGAAAGCCCATGTGGAAGATCTGCGTGCGATCATTCAGCCACTCGGCTTAGCCTATCGCGCAGCAGAAATCAAAGATATGGCAACCGAGATAGTCGAAATTCACGACGGTGAGGTGCCATCCAACCTAAAAGGTCTACTGAAACTCACTGGTGTGGGAGATTATTGTGCTAGAGCAGTTCTGAGTTTCGCTTACAATCAAAATGTGCCTATCGTAGATACAAACGTTGCACGCTTTCTCCATCGGCTGTGCGGAATTAAGGATCCCCTACCAGCCAATCCGGCTCGTAAGAAATATTTGCAGTGTTTGGCAACACAATTGCTTCCTGAAGGTAAAGCAAGAGTTTTCAACCTTGCTGTGCTGGATCTTTGTGCATTAATTTGTAAATCTCGTAACCCGGTATGTTATAAGTGTCCAGTACAAGAATTTTGTGCATATGCCCAAGAGTACACCCCTAATTCGGTAGCCTCACAAGCTGAAGGTTCTCAGCATTGATCTAGAAAAGAGATAAACAGGTAATGTTTAGAGGCCTTATACACGTCGGAAAAGTCATTGCCGGTTTTTAGGGCGTTTTCTCGGTAATCTACCGGAAATCACCAGCAAAAAGCGGCAGCGATTTTTTGGAGATGAATCGCCCTAAATGCCCCCTGTAAACATTCCCTGATAAAGAATAAAACTTTGAAATGCTCCCGACCATGTGCTGTCTTTTTGCCAGCACATATCCTCTGTAGTATCATGTTAAATCCTAATGGCAGCCGGTATTGATTCCCTGATCGGAGATTCGAAGCGGACGTTTTGGTGGGGCAACTTGTGTTTTTAGCGAGTCTGTGGTCCGCGTTGGTGGGGCGCTGGGTCATGGATCCATTTGAGTATTTTGCTTCGATATCCCTGGTCCTCAATCTCCACCTCTACGCCTGACTGCATGCTGACCATTGACTGATGGCGCAGTGCTGTGGCCGAAAGCCTGCAGATGACAGTCACCCAAGTAAAAGTTTCTTCCAACCCGCCGAGACACCATCAGTCTCGGTCTTTTCTTGTTAACTTTGCTTCTGCGCCCTGCGATTTGAAATATTTCTTTTGCAGATGCTTCCTCAAAACTCCTCGAAATTTTATTGGCGAAGAAAGGAAAAAATATAGTGGACAGGCTAACTAGAGGACGCGGAAAAATTACTGAACCTGTTATGGGTGATAAGCTACGAGTGGGACTGCTTAACTTTGATTCTCCTCAATGGCCAGCAGCCAGCGAGTCATTCGCTATGGCCAGATTAACAGGGCATTTGCAGGCCGAAATGGGAGACAGGGTCAATGTTATTCCTATCCACGATGTCTCGTTTGATTGTGATCTACACAAAACCGTTGAGGCGGTTTGCAGAGAAGATCTCCATTTGCTTGGTGTATCATTGAAGCATGGCACTTACACTGTTTTTGAAGATTTCTTGCGGATGTTAAAAACTGAATATGAACGGTATAAACAACAAGCTTTGCCAACAATTGTCGCTGGCAACATTCTGCCTACCTTATTGGCAGAAAAAATGCTTCAGTGGCCTGGTATGCAAGATGTCATCGTGGGCAGACACGAGGGGGAAGATGTTTTGACCGGGTTGGCAGCGTGGATGTTAGGCCAGAAAAGATTAGATGAAGTCCCCAATTTGGTTTTTTACAACGATGGACAGCTTGTCAAAACTCGAATCGCAATCATTAAAGATCTTGATCGCATAGGCCCCCCTGCTTATAGTTTTTTAGATAGAGACCTTATTGAGGGACGCAATATTCATATAGAGGAAAGTCGCGGCTGTCCTTGGGGAAAGTGTACGTTCTGTTACCGGCTTTTTTTAGGCGACCGGTTTTTTTCTCCTGAAAAAGTTATGTCCGGTCAAATCAGGCCGATTGTAGAGCGTTGGTCAATGTTAAAACAGGCTGGGCAACCGGTTAAACCAACCATAAGATTTGGGATTGTCAGTGAAAACTTTCTTTCAGATCGACCCCAATCCCTGATCCGTACCCAGGAATTGGTTCAACAAGTCATTGATTTAAGACAAGAAATGTTGGCCAGTGGAGAAATGGCAGCCCATGAAGGATTTGAACTTTATGTTTCCCTCAGAGTGCCTTCGATCTACCGTCAACGGGATACGCCCCAAGAGCACCAAATGCGTCTGCAGATGTTACAAAAGCTGGTGGAAGTGGGCTGCATGGTTTTTATTGGTATTGAATCTGGGGCTGAAAAACAGCGGGAGCGTTATCATAAGGGGGCCACGATTTTTGAATGTGAGCAGGCTCTTCGTATCCTGATGGAACTGGGCATTGGTTTAGAAACGGGATTCATTATGTTTGATCCGCTGGTCACCGTCCAGGAGATAGCCCAAAATTTGGACTTCATTGAGAAGACAGGAATCTTACATTTGATCCCTCAATTTGCTCACGAGTTGGGGGTTTACTATCAAATGCCAATGATTCCTTTAATAAGAGAGGCAGAAAAAGTGCACGGTGTTCAGATATTGGGTGATCTTGATATGAACGCTTTAGCCTATTCGATCGTTGGTTACGTGGAGCCTGAGGCTTATAAAATAAGAACTCAAACTTTAGCTTTTCTCCAATATTTTGGACCATTTTTCCGTCTCATTAAAAGTATCAAACATGGCATTAGTGCTGACTCCAGAAAAAGAACTTCACAGGAGAGCGCTACTGTTAGCTGTTATCATCTTATTAATCAAACCGAGTTTTATTTTCTAAGAGAATTGGTCAGGTTGGCCTCAGCGGGAGTGCTGACCGATGACAGAATTAGTAATCTAGAAAGAAAGAGTTTGGCCAAGATTGGCCGGGGTATATATGATTTGATTAATACCTTTCCCGCTGATCAAAAATATTTCAAGGGCGTGCCGGTTCAAAAAATTTGCACCAAGGGGCAAATGGCTCTACAGAGAATTGAAGAGAGGCTCTTGATGGGGGCTCTAAAAGTTTAACATCTCCCAAGGGATGAATCTTTACCTTTAGGCAAACCAGCGCCGAATCAGTTCCACCTGGAAACGATATCCCCCCTCCACCGCTTCGATCAATTCACGCCGGGTGAGTAGGGTCAGGGTTTGATCCAGTTCAAGGGGCTGTTCTATGTGACGGGCCAGCGTCTCTCGGCTGACCACCGCTCCTTCCTCTTGGACTGCCAGGCAGCGCAACAGGGCCAGTCCCGTGGGGTCTACCTGGTTGCGCTCGATATTGGCGAAGAAGAAACTCCCGCTGATCAGAGCCTTCGGTATTGCCGCTTCCACGTCGGCCAGGCGACCCAGCCGGCGGACGGTAGGGTCTTGCTCGTTCTTGAGAGACACAATCTCGGCGCACAGGAGTTGCACCAGGAAGGGATGCCCCCGAGTCAGGTCCAGCACTCGTTGACTGGCCTCGGGCTCGTAACGTAGGGCGAACTCCTTAATTGGCCGCTCGACGAGTTGACGGGCTTCGATCTCTTTCAGGTAGCTGATATGTACTGTCTGCACATTGATGAGGTAGTTAGCCCAACGTTGTAGTTCGTCCAGGGTGTGGGAGCCAGCCAGCAACACCTTAAAGCGGGGACGGTGCTGGATCAAGTGGCGCAGCATACCTAATACGTCTGTCTCACTAAATCGTCCGCTGGCCAGAACACTATCTAGTGCCTCAAACTCATCCAGTGTGAGCAGGACCGTGCTCTGCCCAATGGCTTGCTCAACTTCGTCCAGCCATTCATCGAAACGCGTGAAAGGATCAACCGCCAGTACCTCCCGGGACAGGGCGGGTAGGATCAGGTTCCGCCGTTGCCGGGCCGATCTGACCATCCCCCGAGCAATATTGTAGAGGAAACCGGTATGGTCCCTGGCTTGTGAGGCCGGTCCTTGTAAGTCGACAAAGAGGGGAATGATGGCACTAGATAACAGTCGCCCCAGGTTGTTGAGCAGCGAGGTTTTGCCCATCCGTCGCTGACCGTACAGGAGTAAGGGCGAGCGACGCTGATCCAGCAGTAGCTGCTCGATGCGCGCGCTGATGTCAATCCGCCCAATGAAGATTTCTTGCTGCTCGGTCAAGGGCACCCCAATGACATAGGGGTTATTAATCTCTTGGTGAATTTCGACCGCTTCAGCCAGTTTACGTACCTCACTGGCCACAATCTGGCGCCAACGGGTGGCAATAGGCCGGAAACGGGCGGCATAGCGTTCGCTGCTGCGAGTCAACTCTCGTAGCAGGCCATCCAGCCGGTCCTCGACGGCACTGAGGGCCAGGCGTTGGTTGTAGGCGCTTGTTTGATGCAGGGCCGCGTCCACATCCTGACTGATGCGACTCAGGCTGCGCAACAGGGCGCTGGCTGGCCCGGCCAGTTCGCCGGCGGCCAACCTGTGTTGAGCGTGACGAATGGTCTCCAAGTCTGTACAGCGTTCCAGGTTACGTGCGTCCAGTTCAATCTGGGTTGCCTGGGCGGCCCATCGCTGGTGGCTGGTGTTTAAATATTCAACAGCAGTTTGTCCTTCAACTGGGTTGCGCTCCATGACTAAGAGCAGGTGATCCTCCAAGCCAAACAAGGGCAACCGTTGGTGTTCGTCCCAGAAGGCGGAATGCCAGCGCAATAAGCTGGGCTGCTCGCTGTTGGCTCGCCGTTCGTCGGCGCGATAGAGCAGGAGATTCCAGACTGTCAGCAGAGGATAGAGCAACACAGGCCGCCACCAGGCCAGGCTTAAGCCCAATAGAATACTCACCAGGCTAAGAGGCAACCTGGGCCAAAGGGGAGCGTTGTAAACAGTGATGACAAGCGCAACACCTCCCCCTGCACTACCCAACGCACCGGCCACGGCCCCGGCCCAGGGACCGGCGACCCGTTCGGTCAGGACATAAGGCAGAGCGAACAAGGCACTGAACAACGTACCAAAGGCTACCCCAACTGCCACGCCAACCGCCATATCGATCGCCACCCCGTACGCTATGTCGCGTACCACCCCGAACGCCAGGCCGAACAGTACGCAAAACAGGACCCCACGCCGCCATCTGCGCGTTCGCCACCCAACCGCCAAGCCAACCGCTACGCCGGCTGTTACACTAAACGCGACCACATCACCGGTGATGATGATGGCCACAACGATGACCGCACCGACCACCGCCACGCCAACCAGGACACCTACGATCACCCCACCCATTTGCCTGGCGAACGAATAAGCGGCTCTCTGGCCGACCATGCTGCCTGCCACACTGCCCATTATGCCGACCGCCACGTCGCGCGCTGTGTCGACTATTGGTCCCCCCATTACCTCGATCATGACGTTGTACGCTCCACGTGCCACGCCGAAGGCCACGCCGCCCATCACGCCGAAAACTACAATACCCACTAACCCGGCCATCATCCCCACTGTCGCCCCGAAGGCTATGCCGAAGGCTACGCCACCCATCACCCCGAAGGCTATGCCGAAGGCAATGATCCCGCCTGATATACCTAATACCCACAGAATCAAACCAACCAGCAAGCCAACCAGTACAGGCCAGATAACGTAGCCCATGATTAGCAACCGGTACAAAGCCGGGCTACGCCACTGTGTCCCACTCAACTCGGCCAGGCAAAAGTCGGGGCGTAACGTGGGATCGATCCGGGCAATGTGGTTGCGCCAGGCTGAGGGGTGAAATAAGAGCCAGAAGACCAGTTGCAGGCTACCCAGGAGTAGGTTGGGTTGGAGGGTGGGGGAGTCGGTGTAGGCATTTTTTAGGTTTGGGGTTTCTGATTCCGGGTTTTTGATTTTGGATTTTGGGTTCATTTGTTCCTTGATTTATGGTCAACTATTTGTAGTGACGACTTCAGTCGTCCCCCTGCTGGGTTGAGAACGACTGATGAACTTTAAGAAAATAATCGGGTAATAAACAAGCCAACGGGAGCACGGGACTAAAGCTCCGTGCTGAAAGAGCAAAGCCCGAAGGGGCTAAAAACGTGCTTTTTTAGGGCGTTTTAACGTCCTTGGCCCTCTTAGCGCGATGGCTTTAGCCTCGCGCCTGTGGCGGATTGATGACCCGATTAATTTTTTAATCTTCATAAGTCGTTACTACGCGAGTAAATATCGAAAGGGTCCTATCTGACGCAAACCCTCTTCTTTCCAGGCATGGCCGGATTGATCTTCTTCCAGGGCGATCAGCCGGCTCTGGCAAAGGATTTGCAGCAGAAACGGCCACTGCCCACTTTGCTCCAGAATCCAGGTCACATCAGCCGGGGCAAAGGGCTGGGGGGAACTGGCGATCAATTCGCGGGCCTCCTTCTCGGTGAAAGGTCCCAGTTCCAGGGTCTGAAATAGGTTGAAAAAGGGGGAGGATTTGCCTTGATCTTGAGCCAGTTGGGCCGGTGAGTCATGCGAGGCTAACACAAAGGCCAGATTACCGTCCGTGTAATGGCTAACCAGCGAACGCAAGCTCCACCAGAAAGGTTGATCCAATTCCGGCGAGGCGATGCCTATCTCAACTTCATCCATCAAGATGACCATCGGGGTTTGTAAATGATCACCGATGACATCCATAAAGTTCTCCAGGTCGCATGGGCTGGGCACCGGCATATCAAGGCTGGTGAGCAGGTAGCGCAGTAACCTCTCTCGTTTGCACATCCGCGCGTCCTGGAAATCGACCAGGACCCAGTGATAAGACTCTGGCTGCGGCAGCCAACCGGTTCGTTGGCCGGGACGCAAATCAGCCGGTGCGGCCCTGGTAATTGTCTTTAAATAATGCAGGAGTGAAGTTTTACCGCTGCGCTTTGGTCCAATTACGGCTAAGTGTTGCAAGGGAAAGCGTTGCCATAGGCCGAAGATGCGTTTCAGTTCCCGCTCGCGTCCGAAAAATTGACGAGGCATGGTAATAGGCGGGCCAACGACAAAGGGGCTTGGTTCTCGGCTGGGGATTGAGCCAATGACATCCATCAAGGATTCGGCTGAGGGGTACCGCTCCTCCGGGTCTTTGGCCAACAGTCGCATAATGGTCTGCTCAAACTCAAGCGGAATGGTAGGGGAGAATTGGCGGACCGGCATAGGGGGGACTTGTAGGTGAGCCGCCATCATCTCCATCTCGTTATCACCAGCAAAGGGGAAGCGTCCCGTAATCATTTGATAGAGCATCACGCCCAGTGAATACAAGTCAGCCCGACCGTCTGTGGCTCGTCCTTCGATTTGCTCTGGGGCCATATAAGCCGGGGTACCCACTATGAAGTTAGCGCCTTCCTTCAGCAGAGACACCAGGTTTGCCAGACCAAAGTCGGTCAATTTGACCTTATCTTCGATGATCACGTTAGCCGGTTTGATATCCCGGTGAACAATGCCCCGACCATGGGCATAGCTTAACGCCCGTAAAACCCCCATAGCGATTTCCCGAATGATCTCGAGTGGAAGCGGTTCACTTCTGTCTGCAATAATTTTTGAAAGTGGTTTTCCAGCCACGTATTCCATCACCAGGCACCAACTGTTTTTACCCTTGTCAAAAACAACATCATAGATGGTGGTGATATTGGGGTGATTCAGACTGGCCAGCATACGCGCTTCTCGCAGAAATTGCTGTTGGTAAAGAGCATGAGGCGTTGCTCGCAAGCATTTGATGGCTACAGGCCGGTTGAGTAAGGTGTCGGTGGCCAGCCAGACCTCACCCATGCTACCGGCACCAACTTTTTTTTCAAAGGTGTATCTTTGTTGCCGTGGAGCAGCCATTGCCTTTGTCTTCCCTCCGAAAGGTCGGAGTTACATTCGGAGTACTACTGCCAACTCCGGGGAGCCAAACCTTGATAATGTGTTACCAAGAATTGTTGTTTTGCTGGCTACGAGATAGGGGAGTTTGCCTTGTTATCTTAGTGAGGATCGTGTAGTCCCTAAAATTATAATCCTTTTTGGAATTTGGGGAAATATTCCTGTAACCAGGAGAAAGGAAAAATGATGTTCACCAACAGACCTTACCTTCTTTGGTTGACACCTCTGGGCTTTGTTTTCTGGCTGGGCTTGAGTGCTTGCGCTACTCAGGAAAGCCCACCACCTGATCCGTATGCCGTCTATGCTGTTCCCTCTCCCCAGGAATTGAGTCTAAATGAATTTCTGGCCCGGGCCGGTGGCCAGGACGAACATTACCTTCAGCAACTGTCCTATACGTCCACCGAGGCCAAATATTTTGACCTGGTTAACCAGACCTTGACCCTCAACCAGGCTGAACTGGCCCTGCTCAAGCAAAATGGTTTCGTCGTCAGCGACCGTTTGACCTTTGCCGATTTTACCACGGCCTACGCCTACATCTACTGGAAAGACCTGCCGGTGCTGGTGACGACCGATTCAATGCTCCAGGCAGTTCACCAACTCTATGATGATTTACTGATTCGTCTCGAAGAAACCAGCTTTACGGCCAGGTTGACCACCCTCCTGACTCACGTCCGCCAGCAACTTCTGGCTGAGGCCAAGACTAATAACGATCCTGATCTGGCTTTGCTCTATACCGACCTGGAAATCTACCTGACCGTTCCCCTGGCCCTGCTAACCGGCGAGCAGTACGACACGCCGGGCGTGGCCGCCTACCTTGAGCTGGCCCAATCCGCTGACAGAGTGGCCGAAATTGACCTTTTCGGTAGCCGGCGGGTCGTTGATTTCACCCTGTTCAAACCCCGAGGCCACTACACTAAGAGTGAGGCGCTGGAACGTTACTTCCGGGCTGTGAGTTGGCTGGCCCTGATTGATTTCCGGTTGGTTGAGTACAGTCCAGGTGGAAATTCAATCCTGAATCTCGAACAACTCGCCGCGGCAGCTATGCTGCGCCAGGCAATAGACGCAGCGGGCCAACGTCCCACCTGGGCCGAATTTGAGGCCTTGTTCAGGGCTTTTGTCGGACGCAGTGACAACGTCACCCTACCTGACCTGGATCGTTTCCTGGCTGAGGCCGGGGTGAATGCCCCGGTTGACCTCATCCATCACCCTGATTCCAGGCACTTGTTGACCCTGCTCACCTCTCGTGACTACGGGCAACAACGCATCACCGCCCAAATCTTGAACGCCGCTCCGGACATGCCAAGCCCGGCTCCTCGACCGGTTAGCTTTATGCTCCTGGGGCAGCGCTTTACAGTGGATTCTTACCTGATGAATAACCTGGTTTACGACCGGCTACTGGTTGACGGCCAAAAGGTTGAACGTCCGCTGCCCAGCCCCTTGGACGTGATGTACATCTTGGGCAATGACCGGGCGGCCACCCACCTGCAAGACGAACTGGCCCGGTATGGCTACCAGGGACACCTGGCTGCTCTCCGTGAAGCTGTAGATCATTACGAGCCCACTTTTTGGACGGACACTACAACCGTTGGCTGGGCGCGCTGCGAGTCTTAAACGTAGACACAACGGGAGTGGCTTACCCCCAGGCAATGCGTACCCCCGCCTGGGCCGACAAAATGCTGCATACCCAACTGGCCTCCTGGACCCAATTGCGGCACGATAATATCCTGTACGTTAAACAATCGTTCTCTAGTAACCTGTGCCAGTATCCGGCCGGATACGTGGAACCCTACCCTGAATTCTACGCGGCCATTGGAGACTATGCCCGGGCCGGACAGAGGCTCATTAAAAATCTCGATTCAGCCGCTCTGACAGCCGGTGAAGTACGCATCCGCCAAACAGCTATGACTCACTTTGGCCATCTGGCGACAGTGGCCGACCAACTACAAACCCTGGCCGAAAAAGAACTTCGTCTGGAGCCATTCAGCCCGGAAGAGGAAGCATTTCTGAAGCAGATTGCCGTTTACCGGCCAAATAGTTTTTACAGCCCGCAATGGACGGGCTGGTATCCGGAGCTGTTTCTCGAAAGTGGAACAGGTTTTCAAGTGGCCAGAAAAGATAAAAGCCCGGCCCTGATTGCAGACATTCACACCAACCCTGGTGATGGTTTGCTCCATCCACCCAGCGTTCTGCACGTGGCTACGGGTCCGGTGGCGGTGATCATTTTCATCGCCGATACCGACGAAGGCCCGACGATGTACGTCGGTCCGGTGTTTACCTACTTCGAGGTCGTCACAACAGGTTTTCTCTTTACCCGGTTGACAGATGAGGATTGGCGCAGGCAATTAAGTACCGGTTCATACCCGGCTGCGCCAGCTTGGACAGGTAGTTTTCGAGTGCCGGCGTCAGGATCACCTGGCTACCTGGAGATTCATTAATCTTTAAGGAAAATTTGGAGTAACTATCTACCATGTCATTCTGAACAGGTGAAGAATCCCCAAGGTTTTGGTAAAGTAGACCTCTTTTGGGCCAAGGTTTCGGAGATTCCTCGTCGTTTATGCCCTTTGGATACTGCGCTCCTCGGAATGACATAAGGGTAGGCAGTTACAATTTGGAGGACAAATGTTAGAATTATTGTCAGGGATCATTATCTTCATTGTTATTTTACTTCTCATTGGGGCCTTGATAGCGCTGCCGGCCCTGCTGCCGCCAATCCGCAAGTTGGGTCAACGTAGCCAGACCGTCAGAGTCACCGCAATCTTGGTCCTGGGACTGGTCTCTTTTTTGGTCAGTATTGGACTGCTGACCCGAGTGGCCGCCGAAGTTACCTGCATTTTCTATACCCTGCCTTTCCACAATAATAATGATTATGTCTTGACCGAGCCAGGTCCAATGGGTCAGGAGCAAAGAAACAGGCGGGCTGCGGTTAACGAACTGTGGGTACGGAACATAATGCCGCCTCCCCTGCGATATACCTGCTATACGGGAGACCCCTTTGGTTGCGATTTGGCAGATAAAATGGTAACCTCTCCTACCTGGGGCGGATATTTGTTGCTCATTGGCATGGGCCTTGTTTCAACGTCAGGTTGTAGCGCCCTGGTATGGCGTTTCACTCGACGCAGGTCACCAAAGCAGGTGGAGGTTAAACCTATCATTGAACAACTTTGAGCAATTGAGACTGACCACAGCTCAGAAGAAGCGGGGAGGGGGGATTAAGGATGGGCCTTTTTCTGCCTTCCAACGCCTAACTGCCAAATCCCAGCCTCGGGACTGGCGTTATTGGCTACGCTTACTGCGTCTGTTTATTTTTGCTCTGGCCGCAGCCTTGTTCAGCCTGCCGCTGTTAATGGGGGCCCTCTTCACCCTGGCCTTGCTATATGTCCCTTGCTCAGAAAGTAGCACGATACCCTCTGATTACGGTTATAACTGGGAAGATATTACCCTACCCGCGCGGGCGGGGGGCAGCTTTCGAGGTTATTTTATGCCTGGCACCAATGGAGCCACCATCATCATGCCCCCTCCCCTTTCTGCCGGACGGAGTGGCCGTCTGCGCGAGGCGGCGATGCTACGAGGCCACGGCTACGCCGTCTTCACGTTCGAGTCCCGGCGCTGTGCCGGAATGGGACCATTGAGCCTGGGTTATAAAGAAGTCGATGAAGTGGCCGATGTCCTGGACTATTTACTGATTCGACCGGATGTCGATCCAGATCGAATTGGCATTTTTGGCTTCTCCTCAGCCGGCGCTACGGCGATTATGGCCACGGCCCGTTTGCCTCGCCTCCGGGCCGTCGTCGCCGAGGGAGGCTATGGCGACTTCGTTGAGAACGGACTGGGGACCGGCAGCGGACATGACCCAATCATTGCTCTTTTCTTGACTGGCTATCGTTGGTCAACGAAGGTCACTTACCGTCTGGTCACCGGCCTGGACATGAGTGTGCTCAGTCCGGTCAGCGTGATTGGGGAGATTGCTCCTCGCCCCATTTTGCTCATCTACGGTAGCCGGGAAACCAGTCTGGCCGGTGGTCGCCAGCAACAGGCAGCGGCCGGGGACAACGCTCACCTCTGGATTGTGACAGGGGCCGGCCATGGCAACTATTTGGATGTGGCCCCGGAGGCATATGAAGCCCACATCGTAGGCTTCTTCGATGAGACGCTCAAATGAGCCCAGTTAGCTCACCTTCCGGAAGCTACAACGGCCCGTACTGAACAAAAGTTGAAAATCTGGGCTGTATCCATTCCTTGTTCCTTCTTTGTCAGTACCTATTGCCCGTGGTATGATACTCAATCATATTGGCTACTGACTGCTAATAGCTGAAAGCTTATATGCCAGCTACCAAAAATGTCACCCAAGTGAAAAGTCTCTTTCTCCCTACCGAGGCTCTGACCAGCCTCGGTCTTTTCCTGTTAGCCTGGCTACCCCGCGCCTATGATTTGCAGCGTTTCGTGACCGCCGATGAAGCCAAATGGGTTTATCGCTCGGCCCAGTTTCTGGCGGCTTTCCTGCGGGGCGATTTTGCCGCCACCAGTGTCAACCTGACCCCGGCTGTGACCACAACCTGGTTGGGTAGTTTAGGCCTGACCTTCTATTACCAGTTCAATCGGGCCACGATTAATCTACCCCTGGCTGATTGGTTGAGCTCGCTACCGGAATTTCGGACCGAATTAGATGTACTAACCGCCACACGCTGGCCGATGGTGATTTTGACCTCCTTAGGGGTAGTGGTTGTCTACCTGCTGGCCCGCCGCCTGTTCAACCCCACCCTGGCCTTTATCGCTGCCGTTTTCGTCGCGCTTGATCCCCATACCGTCGCCCTTTCTCGTATTCTCGGCCACGATGCTCCCACGGCCGTCTTTATGAGCCTTTCGATTTTATTACTGTTGCTGGCCATAAGCCGCAAACAGACCCATACCCTAACGAACTCAGGCAAAGAAACAGACGGACGGCGTGTAGATATTTCCCCTGCTCCCCTGTTCCCCTATCCCTCTGCCTTGCTCCCTATCATCCTCTCTGGCATAACCGCCGGGCTCTCTTTCCTTTCCAAAGCCCCGGCTCTCTTTCTGATTCCCTTTGCCGGGCTAGTATTCATCAGCCAGGTGTGGGGTAACAGTGCTGCGCTCTACTACTGGTTTAAACGACTGGTGCTTTGGACTGTGGTCGCCTATCTGACTTTTGTGGCCTTCTGGCCGGCGGCTTGGGTAGATCCACTGGGCCGCCCTCTGGCTGTCGTTGAAAATGCATTACTCTCCGCCACCGATCAAGAGGAAGCCGATGCCGAAGGTTACTGGCTCGTGCCCGACCTCGGCCCTTTCTACTACCTGGTCAACGGTGCTTTCAAACTCAGTCCGTTGGTGATGGTGGGGGTAGGGCTGACTGTCATCTTTGTCGTTAAGAAGCAGCGAAGCAGCGAACCCACAGGGCAAGTGTGGGCGAATGGGCAAACCCACAGGGCAGGTGTGGCGAATGGTGAATCGGTGAGTGGCAATCCCCCAATCTCCCCCCCCCGCACTCTCCCAACCTCTCAATTTTCTATTCTGTGGTTATTGGCTTTTGCCCTCCTTTTTACCATCTTTATGACCTTTGGCGATAAGCGTAGCGCTCGTTACATCTTACCTGTCTTTCCCTCCTTAGCCTTGGTTGCTGCTTTTGGCTGGCAAAAACTGTATCAATTAGTAGTTAGCAATTATCAATTAACAATGGGTCAAGAGCGTGTCTCTCCCTCCCCGCTTTCCGCTTTCCGCTCCTCGCTCCCCGCGCCCCGCTTCTTCGTCGCCATTCTGACTCTTTCTGCCCTGGTTATTCTTCTCCCCTACGCGCCCTACTACTTCACCTACTTCAACCCCTTGTTGGGCGGACCGTACACCGCCTCTCGCCTGGTCAAAATCGGTTGGGGGGAGGGACTGGACCAGGTGGGACGTTTTTTGCAGCGAGAACTCAGTGACAGCCGGGTAGGCGTGACCTACGCCTCAACCGTGGCTCCGTTTTTCAAGGGGGACCTATCCAGTGTGACCGGTGATCGTCTGGATTATGTGGCCCTTTATAGTAAACAAATCCAGTCTGGCCAGCCATCACCTACTTTTATTCGCTACTTTGAGCAAATTGAGCCCATCTTCTCCGTCGATTTGAACGGTATCCATTACGCCGACGTCTATCCCGGACCGGCCATCCAACCGAGCTTGGCCCTGATCCCTGGGCTTGACCATGCCATTTTACCCAAACCGATCGGTTTTCGCCCCCTGACTCCCTATGGTCACCTTGGCGAAACATTGACCGTGGACGTGCTTTGGTTGGCCGATAACCCCTTGCCGGCTGATCCTTCCACAGTCACCTTACAGCCCATTACAGCCTTTGATTTTCTAAGTGAACAGAATCATCTTGATGGCACCTCCAAAGTACCGCGCCAGATCACGATCTTGGCTGCAGGCCAGGGCCACCTGGCCCCTCTGGCCGATCATCTCATCGTCAGTCGCCACTACCTGAGGCTACCGGCCGACCTGAGTCGTGGCTTTTACGCCCTGCTGGTGGATGGCCGGCCCCTGGATGAGATTGAACTACGTCACTTCCAAACTCCAGCAGATATGGCCCGGGTCAATGATTTTGTTTTTGGCGAACAAATCGCCTTGACTGCCTATCAATTTGCCCCCACCGTCGATTACATCGGCGTCACTCTCGCCTGGCAAGCTCAAAAATCTCGCTTGCCCGATTATACCGTGTTTGTCCAACTGCTTGAGGCAGAGACCAATGAACGTCTGGCTGGGGTGGATACCCAGCCTCTTCAGGGAGAGTGGCCCACCAGTCGCTGGGTTAAGGGGGAAGTGGTAGTAGATGAATATTTGATCGCTGTCCCACCTGGCCTCAAGCCCGGCTTTTACCAGGTCATTGCCGGTCTCTACCGGCCTGAAACCGGTCAACGCTTGACTCTGGCTGATGGCCAGGATCATTGGCTGTTACCGTGGACGTTTAATCGTAAGGAGTGATTGGAGAATTGGAGATTGGATTGGAAGAATGAGAAAGACTGACCACCAACCTCTAACGGCTAAAATTACAGATCCTGTGGACTCCCCCATCCCCCATCCTCCATCCCCCATTGCATATCTCACATCCCATATCTCACATCATGTTTCACACAACAAATACCTCCTCTCTCTCCTCCTCTTTGCCCTGGCTCTCCTACCCCGCCTGCCCGACCTGGACCGCTTCCTCACCGCCGATGAGTTTCTGTGGGTTGACCGCTCCCGCAATTTTTTGGCCGGACTGACCAACCCGGCCTATCAATGTACCACCGTGGTTGAGAAATGGGAGTTTGCCCAGGGCTTGGCCTGCACCCTGCGCACCGGTCACCCTGGTGTAACCACGATGTGGACCGGGAGCTTGGGCTTCTTGCTGCGCTGGCTAATGGATGGTCGCCCCGGCCCACTGCACGATTATGTGGTAGCCGTGTCCACCAATCCTCTGGACGCGACCTTTGTTGCCCCGGAACGGCTGGGTACAGTGTTGCTTACCTCGCTCTGGGTCGTAGCCCTTTACTGGTTGGCGCGTCGTTTGTTTGGAACGCAGGTGGCCCTGGTGGGAGCGACTCTCATCGCTCTCAATCCCTTCCACATCGCCTATTCGCGGGTCATCCATCACGATGCCCTTAGCACCACCTTTATAACGCTGTCCATACTCACAGCCTTCATCTATTGGGGAGAACATCAGCGCAGAGGCTGGCTGCTGTTGTCTGGTCTGCTGGCTGGCCTGGCCTTTATCAGCAAACTCTCGGCCCTCTTCCTTATGCCCTTTATCGCTCTCATCGGTCTCTGGTTCTTTGTAGAGGACAGAAGGCAAAAGGCGGACAGCAAAAGAGCGTTTATCCTTCATCCCCTGCCCCAATGGAGTTCATTCTTCAGCCTTATTTTGGACGGTTTGCTCTGGTTTGCCGTTGCCTTGGCCGTTGTCTTTATCTTCTGGCCGGCTATGTGGGTTGCTCCTCTTGAAACCATTCAGACTGCTTTCGCTCTCGGTTTGAAATATTCTACTGGCGGCCATGCCAAAGGCAATTTCTTTTTAGGACAAGTTTCTAAAGACCCCGGATTGCTTTTTTATCCTGTCACCTGGCTTTACCATACTTCCCCTTTGGTCATGTTGGGGCTCATTAGCGTTCTGAGTAGTTGGCTATTAAACAAGCGAAGCCGCAAACCCACACAGCAATTATCAGTAGAGAATCCAACCCTGAACCAGCAAATCGTAAGGCACGCTTCATCCTTCACTCGCTACTTACCTCTCATTCTTTTATTTATCTTAGGTTATTACGTTATGATGGCCATCGGTGAGAAGAAACAGGAACGCTACTTCCTCCCTGTTTATCCCTGGCTCGATCTCATCGCCGCCGTTGGCCTGTATCAATTAACAACCCACAGGGCAAGTGTTAGCAATTATCAATTATCAAATTTTAAATTTCGATTTTTGACCCGTGTCGCGCCTTACACCTCGCACCTCACGCGCCACGTTTTACGTTTTATGCAAACTACCTCATTCCTGATCTTGATTGTTCTGATCATCAACGGCCTTCTGGTCGCTACTCACTTTCCCTACTACTTCACCTATTACAACCCCCTATTAGGTGGGATAAAAAGTGCTGCTAGAACCATTACCATTGGTTGGGGGGAGGGCCTGAATCTGGCTGCCGATTATCTTAATGAACACGTTGATCCTTCTCACACCCGTGTGGCCAGTTGGTATCAATCAACCTTTGCGCCTTATTATCGCGGCCCGGCCATCAGCTACTCCAAAGAGAAAGGTAAGGTCTTGGCCGGTGATTACGTAATCTTCTACATCAGCCAGACCCAACGTCGTTTTCCCGACGACATTCTGTTTGAATATTTTGAGACCCGTTTTGAGCCAGAAGAGGTTATTAGCCTGCATGGTCTCGACTATGCCTGGATTTACCCCAGTCTGGGGATTGACCATTATATTCAAGACCAGACCTATACCGGTATTGCTTCGTTGCTGGCCTGGCAATGGGTCAATGGCGATGGACCCCTCATCCCCGGCCAACCGGCTGGTTTTGAGCTTTACTGGGAGTATCTGGGCAAGGAATTGGACGAACCTTTTTTCTTCCGCCTGGTAGATACGCAGGGCAACCTATGGGCTGAAGGGCAGAGCCAACCTGTGGCTACCGACAATCCACCTCCTGATCAGTGGCGACAGGGAGAGATTATCTTTGAGCGAGGGATGCTCCCCCTACCTGGCGACGTTCCACCCGGCCAATATCAACTGCAAATCGGTTTTTATACCCAGGCTCCGGCCGTAACTGAAGGAGAGTTGCTTTTTACCGTACCCAATGACGAAGCCCTGATCACCGTTGGTCATGCTGACCCCTCGTCAACCTATATCCTACCGGCCGCAGTCACTCACCTCGAACAGAATCTGGGTGACACGCTAACCTTGCTGGGCGCTACTTGGCCCACTACCCCTGTGACTCCCGAGGCCTCCTTTCCTCTGGATTTGTATTGGCGCGTTGAGCAGCCTCTCCCGGCCAGTTTTGAACTCCATGTGGGGCTGATGGATGAAGCCGGTATCGCCCAACAAGCCTGGTTCAACCTGAGCCTGGCCGAAATCTTCAACCCGACTGAAACGACCTGGCAGCCCGGTGATATCATCCATACCCACTGGCAGCTTGAGTTGTTGCCGGAAGTGCCGCCCGGTCAATACCAGTTTGAATCAGTCTTACCCGATGATACAACCCAGGTTTTGCCCTTTGGCCGGTTAGTGGTTAGTGAATGAGGTGGGTTAACCAATGATCGATCATTTTGGCTTTCTGGCTCCAAACATGATTATGGCCCACGGCTTACGGGCTCGGACCGAGAGCGATGGCCGTTTTTCGGCCCGGGTTTTGGTGGATAAATTAAGAGGTAATCCCATAGGATGGGAGATGAGAAGCCATGGGCCGTAATACCAGGTTTGTCCTGAGCGCTGAAAGGCGAAGCGACTTACTGGCTCTGTTCGCCTGTCTTATCCTGGCCCTGCTTTTTCGATTACCGGGCCTGACCGTCTTTCTGACGGCTGACGAACCACGTTCCTGGTTTGGCCGGTCCATTATTTTTTTGGACTCTCTGACTCGGGGAGATTGGGCCAACACCGGCCCTGGCGGCACCGTCCCTTTTATTGAGAATGTCTCACTCAGCCCCGCCCCTGGCGTAACCACTATGTGGACTGGGGCTATGGGGATCATTTTGGAATACATGCGCAGCGGGGTATTAGGCGGGCAGCAGGACGTTTCTGGCTCACTCTCCCAGTTTCTGAGGGCTATTCCTTTTGATCCGCTTGATCCGGCTATGCTTTTTTCACTTCGCTTGCCGGGGGTGCTCATTGCGGTGGTGGCCGTAGGGTTGACCTATTGGTGGAGTCGTCCCCTTCTCGGCCGCTGGGGCGCCTTCCTGACGGCTATCCTCATTGCCCTCGATCCCTTCTATCTGGCCCTCTCCCGGGTGCTCGGCCATGATGCCCTGGTCACAACCTTTATGTGGCTTTCCTTGCTTGCTTTTCTGCGGGCCATAATGAAAGGCGGAGGGATGAAGGATGAAGGCGGAAAGGGATTCATCCTTCATCCTTCATCCTTCATCCTTGTTTCTGGTGCATTCGCCGGCTTGGCTTTTTTATCCAAATACCCCGCCCTTTTCATTGGCGCGTTTATCGCGCTGGTGTTGCTAATTGCTTACCTGTTACAGACGCGGTCAGCCCACGTCGCCCATCCCGCCTCACCCATCACCGCTGCCCTCATTTTGTGGATACGAGATATGGTTCTCTGGTCCGTAGCCGCGGGCGTGGTTTTTGTACTCTTCTGGCCGGCCATGTGGGTCAACCCGTTGGGACCCCTGACAGCCATTGTCAATGATGTTTTACGAGCCTCGGGCAGTGCCCACCAAAAGGGCAGTTTTTTCTTGGGCCAGCCGGTGCCCGACCCCGGGGCTCTCTTTTACCCGATCGTGGCTTTACTGCGGACCACCCCCGTGATTTTATTGGGGGTGTTAGTGTCACTGTGGCAATTCTTTCATCAGTTGTTCAGCCACAGGGAGGGTAAGGTAAAAAGCAAGCGGCGAGAACCTACTCCCTACTCCCTACTCCCTACTTACCTATGGGCCTACATTTTACTTTACACCTTCCTCGTGACCTATGGTGGTAAAAAACAGGATCGCTATTTGTTACCGGCCTTTCCCGTTCTGGCTATGCTGGCGGCAATGGGCTATGTTCAATTATCAACTCTCAAATTTCGATTCTTGAATCCAAAATCCAAAATATCAAACCTAAATTGGCTTTTACCGCTGCTTGTTCTTTTGATCCAAATCGCTTTGCTGCTGCCCTATTACCCTTACTACTTCTCCTATTACAATCCTCTGGCTGGAGGCGGCACGACGGCTGCCAACACCATCCAGGTTGGCTGGGGAGAAGGCTTGAACGAAGCCGCCGCTTATCTCAACACCCTCCCTGAAGCCGAATCGACGAAGGTCGTTTCCTGGTATAGCACTACCTTTGAGCCCTATTTTAAGGGCCAGGCCATCTACAAAATTGAGGAAGAGAAAATCTCTCGCAGTTCCAAGCCGGGTCTGGCCGCCGATTACGTTGTGTTTTACGTTAATCAAATTCAGCGCCGTCTGCCCTCAGAAGGAGCCCTGGCCTATTTTCAACAGCAGGACCCAATTTACACTGTCGCTCTGGCTGGTCAGGAATACGCCTGGATTTATCCGGCTCCGGGTGTGGCTCACATCATTAATCAAGAAACCCGTCTGGTAGGACAGGCAGAGTTGTTGGGCTTTGACTGGCTCGATGCCGAAGGACGGCGATTAGCCGCCATCCCCTCTGGCAGTGTGGCTACTTTGCGCCTTTACTGGGAGTGGCAGGGCAAAGCTCCGGCTGACCCCATCCGCATCAGCCTGACGGATGGTGAGGGGCAGACCTGGGGTTGGGCCAATTTGATTGACTCTGGGGAGGCGGTTATTACTGAAGCAGAGCATAGCTTATCCGCTTCCCAAGAAGGCATTATTGTCGTCAGCGATTATGCCCTGGCCGTTTTTCCGGGCACCCCTCCGGGGCAATATTACCTGAACGCCTGGATTGAACGGGCTGATACTGGCGAAGTGATTGGTCAATTCCCTCTGGTAGTCGGCGACGCTGCTGTCACCATGACCCCTCCTCTGGCTCCTGCCAAGCCGGAAGATTTTGACATTCGTACCCGGCTCAATGGTTCCTTTGAGACCCTGCAACTGCTGGGCTACAATCTGACGAATGAAGTTTGGCAGCCTGGCGAGCAACGCCAACTTGAATTGTTTTGGGCTATGGCCGCTGAACCCGCCTGGCAGCAGGATGCTGTAGCCAAACTAACACTTTTGCCTCGCTCGCCCTTGCCTCAAATCTCAAATCTCACCGGGTGGGAACGAGTCGTAACCCCCTCTTATCCTACCTCTTATTGGCAGTCCGGCGATCATTTCCGAGACGTCTGGTCGTTAACCTTACCTCCTCATGTCCCCAGGGGGTCTTACGATCTGCAATTGACCGTCAACCAGATTGAATTGACCCTTGGCCAGGTTAAAGTGGGCGGACGCGAGCGTCTGTTTGACCAGCCTCATATTTCATCACTGCTAAGGGCCAAGGTTGGCCACTCAATCATCCTGCTGGGTTACAATCTCTACCCCCCCCCTCCCGTCTTCGACTCCCAATCCTTAACTCTTAATCCCCAATCTCTATCTTTGACACTGTTCTGGCAAGCTACTAATATTCTGGCTGAAGATTATACGGTCTTTGTGCAGTTGCTTGATGCCGACAATAACATTGTCGCCCAACAAGATAGTCTGCCCCAGGGTGGCGCTGCACCTACCGGTACCTGGGCTATGGGCGAGATTGTAGTGGATGAGTATGAACTGTTGCTTAATTCTCCTGCAAAATCAGGAAAATATCGCCTGATTGTGGGCATGTATCATCCTGCAACCCTGGCCCGTTTGCCAATTACCACCGATACCGGTGAAACTGATGCGCTGACTCTAACCACGATTGAGGTAGAGTGAAATCATATGAAACAGCAAGAAACCGTTACCGAGCCCAGGTTTGCTGTCACCATAATCATGGTACTCCTGGTTGTAGTAGTGATATTGGCCGCCTTCCTTCGTTTTTATAAGCTGAGTCAAATCCCACCGGCTTTCAATTTTGATGAGGCCAGTCACGCGCTCGATGCGCTTGATATTTTAAATGGCCAACTCACCCTAATCTCCTCACGCCTGTCGCAAGTACCAATGGGGTATATGTACTTATTGGCCGGGACTTTCAAACTGTTTGGCACCAGCCCTATCGTGCAAAGATCACTGACGGCTATCTTTGGCCTATTATTGATGCCGATCAGCTTCTTTGTAGTTTTGACCCTGTTCAAAGAAGATTTGGGACCAAAGGCGCGTTGGGTGGGCATTTTTACCGCCCTGTTGACATCCACCTCGTTTTGGGCCGTAAATATCAGTCGAATTGGCTATGAATATATTTTGCCGCCCGTCTTTGCTTTAATGGGTGTTGCCCTTTTTTGGCCTGGTTACCAACATGAACGTTGGGGAATGTTGTTGGCCGCAGGTATTTTGATAGCGATTGAGTTTTATCTATACGTGGGCTCGGCCTCATTTCTACCGGTTATTCCAACCTCAGTCCTCTTGCACGCCCTTTGGCAAAGGATATTTCCTAAACCAGCCAAGCCAGAATCGTCCATTCGGTGGAAAGCGCTAATTTTTTTCTCACTGGTTATCGGGATCGTGGCCTTACCGCTATTTTTGGCTTTGGTCACCGGGACAGATCCAGAAGTTAAACGCACGCTACAACTATCAATATTTAGCCGGGCTGAGAGTCCGGCTGATTTACTGGCCCGGTTGATAAAAAGCATTATATCTCACGCCGAGTCTTTTCTGGCTCTTAGTGGAGATATGCACTGGCGTCATAATCTGGCGGGGCGTCCTATTTTGAACCCGGTTCTGGCCCTATCTTTTGTGGCCGGTTTGCTGATGAGTCTCAAACGTATCAGGCGATTACCGTACTTGTTTCTTCTGATTTATTGGAGCCTTACCTTGCTCCCCTCGATTGTAACTTTTGGCGATTCTCCACTCTATTCACGTATGTCCAGTGCTTTACCCCCCACCTATATTTTTATCGGCATTGCCTGGACAGAGTTATACTGGTGGCTGAATAACTACCTGAGCTCATCATCTTTCGGGTTACAAAAGCTTGCCTCTGTGCTAGCTTTGATACCTTTCTTGTTGGTTGGCCTGGTTTGGCTGCCGATAGATACTTACCAGGATTATTTCTTGATATGGGCTAACCGTCCAGAAGTCGCAGAAGAGCATGACACTACCATCATCGAGTTTATGGAACGTATGGAGCGTGAAACCGATCCAGAGGCGATATTCGTCGTGACTCGAAATGTCCAGCCGAACCATGAAGTCATCCCCCGACCAAACTACACGATTGAATTTTTCTATCAAGGCCAGGCCCCCATCCTCTATATCTTTATGGATAAACCGGATTTTCGCCAAACGCTCACTCGGGAACTGGCCAACTATCGTACCATCCATTTGGTTACCAAATTGAAAGGCGGCGACGAGAAACGCCATCGAAATTCAGACTCAGATAAACTGCTTCCCTTTCTATTTGAAAAATATGGCGAATTGGTCGGCGTAGAAAAGACGGATGCTTATAGTATCTTTACCTATCGCCTCGACTCTAACCACGTCGATTTCGAAGCCCATCTCCGACCAGGAGTTCCACCAAAGCTTGAACCTCTTTCTTATGTCATCGGTGATCAGGTAAAATTAGCCGGAATTCGGCATCGGCTAGAGGGGAACAACTTATTGATTGATTTAGCCTGGCAACCGTTACTTAAACTCCACGTTGATTACACCGTTTTTATTCAACTGCTCGATGAGAACGGCGAACGGGTCACTGGGGTGGATGTTTTGCCTGAGAGAGGTTTTTCAACATTAGACGACCAGGAGATAATGGTCGCCTCTTATACCGTCCCCCTTTCCGATGAGATAAGGCCGGGGACATACACCCTGTTAATCGGGCTTTATTTCTTTACCGGGGATAATAGAATAGATAGTGTCGGTTCGGTAATTTTGCCAGAACCAGTAATCTTAGAGTGATCTCCAACATTAAGCTCCGAATGAGGTGGGTGTGTTTCATTTCAGTTGGGCCAGGAGTAGCCGCTCTTCCGAATTTGGTTTCATCGTGATGCGGCCTATAATTAACGTTATTTTCCAGACGCCGTCGGTGTTCCCTGGTTGGGGCAACGGGTTGATTATATGAGTGTATGGACAGTCATAGCTAAAAAAAATAAAGCCCTCACTACGATCGCTATGTTGATCGTTTTTTTCGTATCCGGTCTCTCTGCCTGGCGTTTTTTAGCAATTTTAGATCTTAACTCTACAAATTGGATGATTGGAGCAGGGTTATGGGTTGCTTCAACCCTGGGATTTATCCTTTTCTGGAGTGTGGTCTTATATTTGATCTTTAACAGGATAACATCTCGGAGATTACTGGTAACGATTGCCGGAACCAGTATTTTTGGGCTTTTAGGGTTGCTTTTGGCAACACCAGCCGGGTTATCAAGAATTACGCTGGAAATCTATGCCCAAGATGTTTGGTCTCCAAACATTTTTACAGTGACCTGGGGGGATGCAGGCGGTGGTTTACCCTGGCAGGTGCCGCTTAGTTTGCCTATGGGGCAAGCAATGCCGGTCACATTAGAGATTATGGCGATCGAACCAGATTCTCAGTCCCCTGCTGGTGAAGTGTGGCTGGTAGGGGCAGTTTGGCCGGATGGGAGTACTATTCCCTTGATTGAATTTCAAGCCGGTAATGGCTGGCAGCGCCGCGAAGTCAACTGGGGATCTTACCGAAACCAGCCCATCTGGGTTTTTGCTCAAGGCGGCCAACCGGTTCCCTTGCGTTGGGAGGGGATCGCGCCCGGTTCCTTGACCTTGATTTTTGCCAAACATGACCAGGCAGGTCAGGTTGCCATTCGCTGGAACGGGGTAGAACAAACTGTTGACTTGTACAATCCTCAAGTAACGTTTCAAGGTATTACTTTGCCGACCAATGAACCTGTTGTATGGCGAGCGGATTTACCGGTGAGTGCCCTGGCCCACCAAATTAACATATCCGTCGAGCCTGATCCTGGTGGTGGCTTCCCGGCGATTATTCAGACGCTGGCTATCTCCGGCATTCCCGGCCGAATGCAGCAAGAAGCTACTGGAGAGAGGTTGCTGGATACGCTTGGTGTTACCGGAAACAGCCAGGTAGTGTTAACCGGAAATGGCGTTCAATTGATACCCAAAAGAACAGATCGTCCCTTTCAGACGTTTCTGAATGATCCCCCCCTGACTCGTTTGAAGTGGAGTACGATGATACCCCGGTTGGAAAATCTGCTCCTGATTTTATATCTGATGATGGTTGGGGGCATATTGAGTATTAACCTCGTCAGATGGCTACCGGCTAATTTTTTAACGAACGCCGGTATTGTAGCCATCAGTATCATCGCGGCTCTTCTTATCGGTGAAGTTGCTTTATCGATATATCTCCCTTTACCCCGTCATTACTATCCTCGCCCCCCTTATCTGCACAGAATTTTTAAACCCTATCCGGGTGTATTGCCTGGCATAGCGGGCGAGTCTCATTTTATAACCAACTCCCAGGGTATCAGAGGGGATGAGTTTTCCGATGAGGATGATTACCAGATTCTGACTATAGGCGGTAGCACCACAGAATGTTTGTTTTTAGATCAAACCGAAACCTGGCCTCAGCTTTTGCAGGATATGCTGAATGATAATGAGCATAACCGGCGAGTTTGGGTAGGCAATGCTGGCCAGAGTGCTCGCACCACGCGGGCGTATGTGATGCATATGAAATATTTACTGCCCCAGTACCCCAGCCTTGATGCAGTTATTTTATTGGCCGGTATTAATGATTTAAGCTTAAGACTGAGCCAGGGGGACGATTATACGCCCAATTACTTGACTTCGCCTGCAGCCGAACAGGCATTAATTCAACGAGCATTTTATCTGCTGGTTCAACAAGACCCTTATTTGCCCTACTATCAGCAAAGCGCGACCTGGCGTCTTGTGGATAAACTGAAACAATCACGCATTGCCCAGGCCCAAACGGTGGCGGCAATCGATATTGAAGACGAGGCCGGCATAGGTTACATCAGAAGGCGCTCGCAAAGGAAAAACGGCCTCATTCGGCAGACCTTGCCCGATTTATCCACGGCTTTGGAGGAGTATAGCCACAACCTGAATACCATCGTTGACATTGCTCAGGCTCATAAAGTTCGTCTAATTTTGATGACCCAACCTACGATGTGGCGTTCAGATTTAACCCAAGCGGAAAAAGATTTGTTGTGGTTTGGCCATGGCCCTCGCCGTGAGTTCTTCTACTCAATCGAGGCCCTTATGGAGGGCATGGCGGCCTATAATAAGCAACTGTTAGAGGTATGCCGGCAACGCCAGGTTGAATGTATTGATTTGACGCCTGCTTTGCCAAAGGACACGACCATCTTCTATGATGATGTGCATTTTAACGAGAATGGTGCCCGCCAGGTCGCCAGGATCGTAGCAGATTATATGCGACAACATCCTCCCTTCTCAGATGATTTCTGAATACTCAACGTTCGTTCATTTTTTTCGGCAAAAGCCAGATTGATATTGCTGTGTACAAGGAAGCAACAATGTGGAAGCAATAAGACGAATTTTCGTCATCAGTTGGGTTAATGTTGGTACTTT
>DAOUMU010000426.1:0-6820 GCA_034409055.1 Anaerolineae bacterium | reverse complement strand
GTGGTAGGTGTAGGGGTGGGCACGTTGGTCGGTGTTTCGGTTGGAGTCGAGGCAGGCAAGCTGGGGAGTGTCGTGGGCGTAGGCGTGGGGGGCGCTAAAACCGATACGCGGAAACTTTCAGAAGTTGCGCTTTGCCCGGCCACGGCAAAAATCTCTACTTCACCGGGTTCGGTCAGGGTGAGCGTCGCTTCGGCCAGACCGGCCTGCGTGTCCACCAGTTCAGAAACGACCTGGCGTTCGCCCAGCCTGGCCTTCACCTCGACCGGTGTCCCGTCCGGCACAATGTGGCCATTACCGTCGATGACCGGCCCGACCCGCACCTGTACCGAAACAGGTGGGACTCCACTGGCCGGCAGAATCTCTACGGGTTCAAGCAATAGTTCCTGGGCAGGATTGGGAGCCAGCACGTCCACCAGTTCATAGCCAATGCCTTCGACGGAAACGGGGGAGGTCCCCGGCAAACTGGCTTCGCCAAAAAGAGCCCGGATGGCCGCTTCGATGTGGGGCGTAGTTTTACTGTAGACGCCGTAGTAGGCGGTCAGTTTCGTGATCTCGGTTGTATCCAGGTAGTAAGGCGCGTTGAAGGCCAGCACAATGGCGATTTTATCGCGCAGGGTGCCACTTTCCTGGCTCAAGAAGAGCCTGAGCGCATCGGAGTCGCTAAAGCGGCTGAGGTTCAAATCGAGCGTGACAAAAATCAACCAGTCGGCGGCTTGAATGTGTTGACGGACCTCCTCGGCGGTCAGTTGAATTTCCGGATTGGCTTCGGTTTCTTCTGATGAAGGTTCAACCGGGGGGGCGATTGCTCCCCCCAGGGCCAGTTTTAATTCTGAAAAAGTAATGGAACTAATGCGTTCCGGCTGAATTTGACCGGTAGCGCCCGGCCCGTAGAGGCGCAAAATTGTTTCTTGGATAGCGGTACGGGATAGGAACAACTCAGCAGGCTGGCAATTATCCGTATAACACTCCCGGGCCAGCCGGGTATCGGTGATGACCAGGATGGTCTCATCAGGACGGGGTGGTTGGGGAATGCGCTGGCGTAACTCTTCGGGTGAAGGGTAGAGGAGAGTCAGGCTTTGCCGGGCGATGTCGTTGATGATGGGCCGGGGTTGGTCGGCGACCTCCAGGGCGTGAGTCGGGTCGTTGTTGAGGGCATCGAGGTTAAGTTCAGGATAGAGTTTTAGCTTCAACTGCAAAATACGGGCCACGGCGGCATCGACCTGTTTGGCAAAGGTGGGATTGTTAACATATTCGGTGCGAAAGAAGAAGATCGTGTCTTTGATGTTGGCAAATTGATCGCTCCAGATCGATTTCAAGTCGAATTGGACCAGGCTCAACAGGTCATTACCGGCTAAAAATGCCTCTTTGGCAATCCGACGATGGGGGAAGCTTTGCAAGGTGGGGTCAAAATGTTTGCGCACGGCCGGCACCCCCAGGGCGTCACTGATGATCAGGCCACCCTGCTCGTGCCAGGGTGTAATTTCCGGCAGGGTGATCAGGGTTTCCATACCGTCGGCGTCGAAGCTGATGGGCACGGTGAATTGGCGAATGTCGCCTTGAAATCCCCGGTAACGGATATGGCTGGACATCAGGGCGTCCGTCTGGCCAAAGGAGTCATCGGGCAGGTTGGCGGTGACGTGGAAAAAGGGGGGCAGCTCGATCCGGCGCAGTTCTTGTAGCGACTTGTCTACGGTGGCCACTTCATTATCGGGCAGGCGGTCGCTGCCGCCGTGACCGGGAAAATGTTTGGCCACCGTGGCCATACGGCCATTACTGCCGAGGTGAACCCCCCGGATGTAAGCCCGGCCCATCTGGCCGACCCAGTACGGATCGCCGCCAAAGACCCGGGTGCCGATGTCACCCCGACCGGTGGGGCGTGGGTCGTTCAGAACATCCAGGCTGGGGCCAAACAACAGGTTGATGCCCATGGCCGACAGTTCCTCGCCCACAATCCGGCCAACAGCTTCGGCGTTCCCTGTGTCCCAGGTAGCACCAATGGCCATCTGGCTGGGAATGGGGGTCACCCCGTTGGTAATACGGGTGTAGGGGTAACCATCGCCCTCGTGGTCAATGGCCACAAAGAGGGGCAGACCGGTGGTGCGGAAGGCGGTGGTCTTGAGGGTATTAACCAGTTCGGCAATCTGGCGTGGCGCGGAAGCATCGTTATTGAAGTTGCTGTTGGCGGCCAACAGAATCACGCCGCCGACCTTGTATTCCGTGATCAGTTGCCAGATATCGGAGCCCGGGTTGGCCTCTGGACCGACGAAGGGCACAACAAAGAGTTGGCCCACTTTTTCTTCTACTGACATGCGGCTGATGATTTCGGCGACCCGGTCCGGCTCTTGAGCATAAGCCGGGGGAGTCGTGGCGGGTAGCCCCCGCAGGATAAGCCACGGTTGCAGCAGACAACAGACCGCAAAAATCAGGGTAATACGTTTGATCGTTCCCATAAGAAGCATGATACCCAAAGCTGAACAATGAGCCAAATCGCCAAATTCAAGCAAGCACCTCAAAACCAGCTTCCGGGAAGGTACACTATGTTGACCACGACAAGATATATTTCGATGCTTCTTATCGACCCATCTCGACCCCCTGAGTCAGTGGAGGCACGATATGGGCGTCGGGACGGGTGGTCGCCGTGTTAAAGACAGTCAGGCCAGAACTGGCTAGAAGTAGCAAAAGCAGTAGGGTCAACAGCAAGCGCCAGAAGATAGCTTGCCAGGTAAATTGCATATTGCTTTGATTCGGCCGGTTGATGGTCATAGCCACACCTCAAAGATTGACCTTATCGAACGTAACTACCTGCCATGTCATTCTGAACGAGCGAAGTGAAGCGAAGAATCCCCAGGTATCGACCGTTTGATCGATGTACGTTATCTAACACCGGATATTACTCTAATCTTAGCATACCCGCAACTCTTTTCCCGGTCCTTAAACCCACATCCGACTGACGGTTAAAGCGACGGATTAGCGTTGGTTAAAAATTGCAGTATCTTACTTGATATTCCTTAACGCCGAGTCTTTCAGGGTGCTGCGCCCCAGAAGGTATCCCGTGCGGCTGGATCAGCCCATGCCCGCAGGACCATCACGAACCAGCCGGTACCTCCTACAGAGGGGGCTCGTGGAAAATCGGTCAGTTCGTCGCCGGTGTGGACAGCATACAGCAGCCCGCCACCTGGGTCACGATTTTGCAGCTTGGCCATTTCAGCAATAATATTACGCGCCTGGTTTTGATTGGCACTGTCGCCGAACTTTAGGTAAGCTATAGCCACCCCCAGTGAGCCTTCTGACCAAACTACATCTATATTGTCCCAGTCGAAATCGTCTGCTATGCCGGCGTAAGGTTTATAACCCCATAAGCCGTCGGCCGAATTGAAATAAGTATTCGTGGCGAAGTCGAGTGACCGCTGTGCTTTCTCTTTTTCGCCAATGGCCAGCAGGAACATTGCCCCCCATGAAGCTGCATCGAGCGCATCCACGCCGTCCGGTTGTCCCGAGGGATCCAGGCCTCGCTCGAAACGTCCCTTTTCTTCCTGCCACAACTGGCTGAGCAACCCGTCTCGAATTTGCTGCGCGGCCTGACTATAGCGTGTGTCACCGGTCCAAGCACCCAAATCGCGTAGAAAGAAAAACGCGTCCACATTGTGCTCAGTACTGATCCATTCGATCTGACCAGGAGTGAAGCTCCAATCAGTGGTGTTGTAGTTCCCGTGCCCACCGCGCAGCAAGCCGAAACGGGGATCAGATGGATCCGTCACTTGTTGGGTTAGTAGGTAATCGGCCGTGCGGCGGGCAGTAACCAAATAACGCGCATCGCCGGTCATACGTTGATACATAACAAAGGCATAGCCGGCCCAACTAATGGCCCCACTGCGCAGGTAATCCAAGTCGTAAAAGCTGTCACGGTTGTCAGGAGCATAGACAGGGCAGCCCACAGTATTGAAGGAAAAACCGAAACTGCCGTCAGCAGCACCTGAAACAGGTACATTCAGGTTCTGATAGCTGCTCAAGTAGTCCAGTAGCCGCCGGGCTCTCTCTATCTCTCCGCTCATTAGCCAGGCAATTGCCCCCACAGCTTGATCGTAGAGAAAAGCACGGCCCCACCGGCCCAGATAAGCTTGCTGGTCGGGTGTGCCGTAGTGGCAGTAGTCAAAGCTAACCAGAGCATCGCCAGGGATAGCGGGGTAGCAAACGACGCTATCTTTGTAGCGAGCGATCTGATTAGGGCAACCCTCACGATTGTAGCCAGGAATGTCGGAGATTTTTATGAAAGTATTGGTCTGTTGTATCAACCAGGTCTGTGCCCGTCCCTCTGAGTCGGGAGGCCAGGTGGCTGGATAATTGTCAAGAATCACGGGCAGATAGATCGTGATAGGTGGCGTCCAACTGAGGACTCCAGTAGAGGTGAGGTGACTTGGCGCACTGGCGTTCATAACAGTGTCGGTGAAGATCACGTTGTCAGTTTTGCTGGTGACACTAGGGATGGCAGTAATACTAACAAATACAGCCAAGCCCAATACTAATGCCAGTACTGGACTGAACATCAAGTCAAACTGCTGGAAGCCAGTCCTTAGCCAGGTCAGCCACTTTTGTTCAAAGTAAAGCTGTTGTTTTGTTTTATTGATAGCCATAACGAAAACTCTCCTTTATTAAACCTACTTGCTTACAATTAAGCAGGATTGCCGCAAAATATAACAGCCCTCAATGAACTGTAAAATTAGCTAAGTAAGACAGCGAATGAAGAAGATTTTTGAACGAAGTGACGTGTTTGGGGTAAGTGGGATTAAGGAGTAGGAATTTCCTGAAGTAAGGCGATTATATTATAACATAAAAAGCAAATTGAAATGTTACAGGTTGTTTTCTGTGTTATAATATGATTATATAGGATCGTTATGACTACTATTACGTACCCCCGGTTTAGGCAGGCGAAAAATGGTCAAACCTAAATCCATAGAGAAGGTGTAAGCTGTCAATGGTAGAAATTCTACTTGTAATAATTATTGTTCTGTTGCTGATAGTCGTCTATCTACTTATTTCAAGAGGACGTATTGAACCAAAGGATATTGAACTTGCTATCTCTAATGTATGGCGCAAGTCGGGATTAGATGAGAAAGTAGGAGCCTTAACTGTTCACGCAGAGGAGATTAAGAAAGATTATCGGTCACTTGAACAAATGCTCAGAGTTCCAGTTGAGCGGGCATCTTTGGGAGAGTTGGTGTTAGAGGAAATACTTTCAGACCAACTTCCATCAGATGTTTTTGGCATCAGAAAAAAGATTTTGAATGGAAAGATACCAGATGCTCACGTTAAATCAACTGCCGGTATTATATGCATCGACTCCAAATTTCCGCTTGATAATTACAAGAAAATGATGGAAGCCCCTTCTGAGGAAAAAGACAGGTGGCAAAAACTCTTTTTCAAAGATGTACGGAAGCATTTTGATAAAATAGCTAAGGATTATGTATGCCCAGGGGATGGGTCGGCAGAATTTGCTTTTGCATTTATTCCTTCGGAAAGTATCTATTATTTTTTGGTAACAGATGCCTATGACACCCTCCGCACTTACACTGCTAAAGGGGTTCAGGTGGTGTCACCTTTAACACTTTCTCATAAAATTGAATTGATAAAAGCGGGTATCCACGCCAGAAAACTGACGGAGCAAGCAGAAGAGATACGAAAAGATATTTTTTCGCTAGCAATGCAATTCGAGGATATAGATAAAAATTGGCGGACATTTTATGAAACTCACTTGAAGAATGCTCAGAATAAAGCTGATGAAGTCAATCAGGCTTATAAAAATCTAAAAGAGGAATTTGAGAAAATTTCACGGCTATCCAAAAATTAGAGAAAAAGCCTGTTCCTGATCAATTATAGGACCAGTGGCTAATCGCTTCTGTCAAAGATAATCACTTTTTTGCTTCGCCACCTGGTCAAATGGGTGGCGTTTTGTTAGGTTCTGTTGACATTTCACTGGGTTAGTCCAAAAACGCCCCTTCGATACGGTTTACCTACTCAGGATGCGTTTTTGGGCCGATTTCGCACGCTTTGATACGCCTACAAAGGCACTCAGCATGCGAAATCGGCAAATGTCAACAGAACCTAATCACAATCATCAAGCCGAATCTGTTATTGCGGGATAGACGATGACCCAATCAACCGATAATCTCCCCCCAATCGGCGCTATCCTGACCGGCCCGCACTGGCCGGATCGGGTGCGGGTGGTTCGGGTTGAGCCGCGTGGGACGAGCCGGGTGCTCATTGAGGCAGTGACCCTTGACGGTCAGGATCGCCTCATTTCTCGCCTGCTCAGACGTGAAGATATGGCCGGCCTGGTGGTGGAAACCCGGACCGACCAACCGACCCTTTCTAGCGATCCGGCCGGCTTTCGCCTGGCCGCCGAAGCTACGCGCATTCGCCTGGCCTATACCTACGATCCCCAATTTGCCGTGAGCCTGGCCCGGGCGGGGCGCTGGGACTTGGTTGTTTTTGACGAAGCCCACAAGTTAGCCGCCTATCGTCGGGGCAGTAAACTAACCCGCACCCGCCGCTATCGGTTGGCCCGAACCCCAACCAGCACCGGAGGCTGAACCTGTGCTCATCAAACCGCCGCCCCAACCGCAATCTGAACCTCAACCGCAAACCTATCAACGGGTAACCATCAACACCCCGGTCGATTGGCGCCAGTGGTACGATTTCTACCAGGCCATCATCAAACCCCTGGCCGAGGCGGGGGTCGAGGTCAAGCTTGAGCTAACCATCGAAGCCACCGGCGAAATTGAGGCCAATCTGGTCGATCTGAGCGTCAAGGAGAGCGTGGTGC
>DAOUMU010000425.1:0-20371 GCA_034409055.1 Anaerolineae bacterium | reverse complement strand
AGTTGGAAGTTATCCGGCAGCGAGGGTACGGTCTCGATGAAGAGGAATTCGAGGAGGGCATCCGGGCTGTTGCTGTTCCTATCCGAGATATTGAAGGAAACGTGGTTGCCCAAATGAGTATGCCTGGCCCTACGAACCGGCTCACAGTGGCCCGTATTCCCGAAATTGTTCAAGCATTGATGGAAGCTGCCAATACTATCTCGGCGCAGGCCAGGCCAGGATAAATCTTGGCAGAGGATATTCCACAAGCCTCCATCCAAGTTTAAAACCAGCACAGGCTGCGTTGGAAGAACTGAAGGCACCCACCGCAGGCACTTGCGGCAGGCGTGGGACCATTTCCTTGGATAGGATTCATAGAAAAAAGGAAAGGTAATAATTTGTTTTATGGAACAGAATATGGTTCTTGTTGCCGCAGATGTTCTTATTGAAGCCTGTGTGCAAATATTAGCGAAGATTGGTGTACCGCCAGACCAGGCCAAGATGATCGCAGAGGTTGTGGTCGAGGGTGATCTCCGTGGCGTGGGATCGCATGGAATGCTTCGCCTGCCTGCTTACGTCCATCGGGTCCAGGCTGGATTGATGACGGCTGCCACGGAACTCAAGGTTGTGCAAGAGCGTGGGGCCACGGTTCTGCTGGATGCCCAGGGGGGCTTTGGGCAGGTGGCCGGTATCCACGCTATGAACAATGCTATCGAGCGGGCCAAGAAACATGGCGTGGGTATTGCTGCTGTGCGAAACACGAATCATTTTGGAATTGCGGCGTACTATGCTATGATGGCCTTGCCCCATAAGATGATAGGGATGGTTGCTACAAACGCAGCGCCCAGCATGGCGGCCTGGGGCGGAACCACGGCTGTGCTTGGCACAAACCCGATTTGTGTAGCGATTCCAACGGGCCAAGATGTGGACATTGTGCTGGACATGGCTTCGTCCATAGCGGCCAGAGGAAAGATCCGTTTGGCAGCCAGCAAAGGCGACCGGATTCCCCTGGGCTGGGCCTTGGATGCCGATGGTCGCCCCACCGAAGACCCAGAAGCTGCTCTAAAAGGGACTTTGCTCCCTATCGGCGGGCCGAAAGGCTACGGCCTGTCGCTCGTGGTGGATATCTTGGCCGGCGTGTTGACCGGATCGGACTACGGCGTACATCTGCCTTCTGTCCACGATATGAGCCGCCAGGCATCGGTCGGTTTCGTGATGCAAGCGATGGACATCACCGCGTTTGCCGACTGGGCCGACTACGTGCAGGATATGCAGTCCCTCATCGGTGAAATCCGCAACTCTCCTCGCGCTCAGGGCGTAGATCGCATTTTTCTCCCCGGAGAGATCGAGTGGCTCAAGTGGCGCGAGGGCAAAGAGGCGGGCATTCCTATGCCGGTCAAAGTGCTAGAACAAATCCAAACCCTGGCTTCTGAGCTTGGGGGCGCGGTGGCTTGGCCATCATCTTAGTACTACAACGAGATTTTGCTCTTATATCACTCTGAACGAAGCAAAGCGGAGTGAAGAGCCGCCTCTCTGAAATAGCTGGTAATAGTGCCAGTCACCTGAATAGTTGCACTGACTGAAAGATTTGCCGTGAATGAGCATTCAGGAATATTTTATTAGAGAGTTGATATTTTGTCCCCGTACCGGCCATCGGGGCACCGGCGGGCAGGTGACCATTCATTCCACCGCTAAGGGCCTAGCTCTGTGGTGGCGTTGTTCCGAGTGTGACCGGTGGCATATGTCGGAGATAAAGCAGATTGAGGCCACAAAGGATGGTCTCTCCGACAGCAGGTAGAGACAGAAATCAATCCAGTGCATGGCTTTCCCCTCTCTTTTTTCTTGAGAGGTTATCTGAGTCGTTTTGTCTTCCCAAGAAAATATGTAAGAGTGAGTACCGTTAATCTTACCTGCCGGCAGCAGCTCGAAAGGCAGATACCCGACAGATTCGCCAGACCTGTCGGGTATTGTTTATAATATGGGGACGCACCCTGCCGATCGTCCATTTTTGGTAGAAGTAAGCCGGTTCAACTGGATTGAAACACATCCTGGGATAGTAATATCAGAGGGTCAGAAGATCTAAATTATGTCGCCACAGAGCCTATTCAGCATCATCCTACTTATTGCCACACTTCTGATGATGGCGAGCCAGCGTCTCAGATCCGACCTGGTTGCAGTACTGGTTATGTTGTTACTTATTTTGAGTGGTATCCTAACGCCCGTTGAAGCCTTTAGCGCATTTGGTCAACCTGTTATCATTGTCGTTGCCAGCATTCTTGTACTGGGGGCGGCTCTCTACGAAACCGGGGTGACCATAATCATTGCTAATCAGATTTTGCGGTTCAGTACCCGCGGTGAAGTCATAATTCTGCTTATGGTTATGCTGATAGCAGCTCTGTTAACGTCGGTGTTGGGAGCATTGATTGTGGTGGCGTTGCTTATGCCGGCCATTCTGCATATTAGTCGACGTACTGGCATTGCCCCGTCCCGGATGTTGCTCCCCTTGGCCACGGTAGCTACGGTTGGCAGCCAGCTTACCTTAATTGGAACGCCAAGCAACATAGTAGTGAGTGACATCTTAGCCGCCGCGTATGAACCATTAGGGCTGTTTGACCTTACTCCTTATGCCATAGCCTCGGTCGGGGTCACAATGGCCTGGTATTTATTACCTGGACGACGACTCTTGAGGCAAGATTTCAAGAGCGAGCCGGAACCACCTTCCCTGGACGAAGTTCAGCAGGATTATAAACTGGACAAACTGCTTTACCGTCTTCGAGTGCGTTCTATCTCTGATCTATATGCGACCAAACTTAGTGAATGTGATCTGAGCACAAAATTCGATCTTAATTTGATTGCCGTTCGGCCAAAAAATGGGCAGCTAAGAACCGCTGATTCGGAGTGGGTCTTAGAGCAGGATGATCTCCTTATTGTTACCGGAGAATATGGCCGCGTTTTGCAAGCGGCAGCGCATCATAATCTGGAAGTCAAAGGAGCTGCCCAACTCAGTGAGTTTAGCGGAGCAGAACAAAGACTTCTACAATTGGCTGAGGTCATTGTTCCAATTCGCTCTCCGCTAGTCGGTCGCAGCCTGGCCGATATTGATTTTCGGGCACGATACGGTCTAAACATTCTCGCCGTCCAGCGGCAGGGTAAGGCCATCCGCAAGAATTTGGCCGAGTTGGTACTGAGCGCTGGTGATACTCTTCTGGTACAGGGGCCGCATAAGCGTGTACACAAGGTGGGAAAAGATCTTAGCCTGGTATTCATGACCGATCTTGGACCTCAACCGGGCGAATTGGTTACCGGCAAAGCAGGAATAGCCCTCATTATTCTGGGCTTGATGCTGGTTGCAGTAGTAGCAGACTTGCTCACACTGGCTACGGCCAGTCTTACAGCGGTCGTCGCCCTGATCTTGACAGGTTGTATCTCCATCGAGCGGGCTTATCGAAGCATCAATTTGCGCCTCATTGTGCTGATTGGAGGAATGTTACCGCTGGCCGCTGCACTGGAAAAGACCGGTGCGGCGGCCCTAATCGCTGAACTGATTTTGGGCGTCGGTCAGGAAGTAGGCGTGCTGGGCTCGCTGGTGATCTTGTATGCAATTACGGCGCTGATCACCCAAGTTGTCTCCAATTCAGTTGTCGCAGCTTTGATGATGCCAATTGCGATCAACCTGGCCGTGGCCCAAGGCACCCTCGCTGAGCCGTTTGCAATTACGATAGCCTTTGCCGTAATGGCCGCCTTTGTTACCCCATTTACGGACGGGGTCAATTTGCTGGTGCGCGAACCGGGACAGTATACAATGCGTGATGTCATTGTCAACGGCTTGCCGATATTTATCGTCCAGACGGTGGTAATTATCCTTATGTTAGCAGTTGTCTATGACTTGGCCTGAACTCAGTTTCTTTCAGTGCCACTGCAAAGGCCTAATAGATACTGTTGCCAGCAATAGGTTGCTTAACCACCAAACAATCTATTTCAAACAGAAATGTTCTAATGTTTAATTTTATCTCTCTCTTGTTCCTGGCCTACCTCTACCACACAATCAAGCAGAGTATCAATATCCTCTTTTTCAACGTCTGGATTAATGACATTTAGTCTGAGAACCGTTAACCCCTTAACTTGTGTGTAATTTATGTAAGCTTTGCCTCTCTCTATGAGCTGTTTCTGCAACACCCTATTGAATTGCTGAACGTTTTCTTCCCTGGTTGGTTTATATCTAAAGCACAAATTTACAAATTGTCTTGGGAAAACTAATTCCAAATACGGCGATTCCTTTATCTTTTGTTCCGCATATTGGGCCAGATCAAACACCTGGTTAAATCTTCTTTCATATCCTTCATCGCCGTAGTATTTCCAGGCAAACCATAATTTAAGGGCATCGACTTTTCGGGTGCATTGGAGTGATTTTTCCCCCAAATCGTATGATATCCCTCCTAAATCATGAAACACATAACTTGAAGCTGTTGAAACATCAGACGTTGTACAAGCATCATAAAGTATTCCAGGATTTCGCATAAGTATTACGGAGCAGGGAAGGGGGACCCCCATCATCTTATGGGTATCCCAGGTAAAGGAATCGGCCAATTCACTTCCTGCCAGCAAGGATTTATGGCGACTACTCAGCAAGGCGGAGCCGCCAAAGGCTCCATCTATATGGAGCCACAGGTTATATCTTGAAGCAACTTTGGCGATCTTCTCGATAGGATCAAAGGCCCCCAGCACGGTTGTTCCTGCGGTCGCTCCGATAAAGAAAGGTATCTTGCTTTTTTGAATTGCTGTTTGAATAGCAGTTTCTAACGCTTCAACATCCATTCTACCCAGTTCATCGGACTTTACGCGAACAACATTTTCAACTCCTAGTCCCAAAACATTCGCGGCGCTGATGAATGAATAATGCGCTTGATCCGAGACGAATAGAACCAAATCTTGCTCTTTTCCAAGACCTGTTTTCTTGATATTGGGATCAAAGGTATTCCTTGCACTCAGTACGGCAACTAAATTCGCTTGTGTTCCGCCCGTTACGAATATTCCATCGCCTTCAATAAATCCGACTATATCTGTCATCTTCTTTATCAACTCGTTCTCAATTAACGTAGCAACTGGGGATGCAACAAATGTCGCCATAGACGTGTTGGTGACATTTGATAATATTTCTCCAATTAGACCGGGGATGTTGTATCCTGCATATAATTTCCCCCAAAACTGAGGATGAAACGTTCGGACGCAATATTTCATGTATGATTGAACGCTTGCCAGTAATTCCTCTTCCAAAATCCCTTCCTGCCCAATGAATGTATCAAATTTCTTTTCTAAAGATTCATAATCTTGATAATCTACAAGTACATCTTCTATTAAGGGGTTGCTTTGAAGATAGTCCATCACCAGCTTCAGAAAACTGGTCATCAATTCTTGTTCTTTGGGAGTCATTGCTTCAACCATCTCTCAATATTTACACAGCTCGTAAGACGGGCGATTACCTTCGGTGCTTTGCATCGCTCGCAAGATCATGCTTTCAACAAAGATAATCACACATATTACTATAATTAACCGATTATGGGTAATTGACCAAAGACTAATCGTTATTTAATGAATCAGCAAACAATATGATTAATCTACCGACTTGTTAACCACCTGAATCTCTTTCAATTTCTCTATAGTGGCCCAGCTCGTGAAGGCTGAAACACCAATCGAATCCAACAGTTCGACAACCGCCTCCATCTCGTGCATTCTGCGCTTGGCATGTTTTTTGCTGCCGTTTACAAAGCGGTCAATCATCGATTCATCCTGTAAAATTGTCATCATCTGCAACCGGGCATAATCGCTCATTCCGAGCGTCTCCGCGGCTTCCAAACACTCCATTACAACAGCCGCGACACCTTTGTACATTATACTTCTCACCAGCTTGTGCGTCGCGGCACTGCCTGCCTCGCGGTCTAAAACAGTGATCGGCATACCGAGCGGTGACATCTTTTTCGCAAATAGCTCCGCACCACTGCCAGACGCATATACTGGCGTTCGCAGCCCTTTTGGTGGCACGGGAGCCATTATCGCACCGTCAATGAACTGTGCACCAGTTTTCTCAATTATTGCCGCGACCTCACGTTTGTTTTGTGGCGATGCCGTATTCAAGTCAGCGAAGAGTTGATCAGGCTGGAGCACCTGGGCAACTTCGGTGGCTACTTCGACTGAAACCGAGGCCCAATTGACACTCAAAACAATGTCTACCCCTACTACAGCGGCAGGGTTGCTGGAAGCCAGGTCCAGTTCATCAGGAATCGCACGCGGCTCAGGGTCCCAGCCACGCACCACAACCCCTTCTGCAATTAAATCACGCGCAAACGTGCCTCCAGCTTCACCAATCCCCAATATAGCTACAATCATAAAATTTCCTCCAAGATGTATAGTCGTGCTGCATAAACTCCAGTAAATTATTAAACACGGGTCGGTCAATGCTTAGCATGTCGAACTTTACTGCGCAGTCCAGCCTCCATCAATGTAAAGGGTAGTTCCCGTGGTATAAGAGGCTTCATCGGAAAGTAAGTAAATAACCCCGCCAACCAATTCCTCGGGCTGCCCCATTCGCCCCATAGGGATGCGGGCATTGGTAGCGGCCAGTGCCTCCGGATCGCCCCAGCGCCAGTGTGTCAAAGGGGTGACAATTGGCCCCGGACCAATGGCATTCACCCGGATTCCGTGAGGGGCCAGGTCGAGAGCCATACCACGGGTAAGCATATTAACCCCTCCCTTCGAGGCAAGATAGTGGACCCGCTGTGGCGCGCCGACCCAGCCCAGGATAGAGGCGATGTTAACAATAGCGCCTTGCGTCTTGTGTTCAACCATGTGCCGGGCCACTGCCTGTCCCACGATAAAGGTCCCCGTCAGATTGACATCTATTACTCGACTCCACTCCTCCACCGACATCTCCAAAAACGGTACATGGTTGGAGAGACCATGAGCATTGACCAGGCCATCAATTGGGCCACCGTGTTCTACAGCTTTGGCAACAAGATGCTCAACGCTGGCTTGATCTCGAACATCTACGTCGGTCCAGCCGCTGCCAGGAAAGGCTGAAGCCACTTCTGAAGCCGCTTCAGCCCTAACGTCGGCAATAAAAACCTTCGCTCCTGAATTGGTCAATCCTTTGGCCAAGGCGGAGCCAATACCACCTCCTCCGCCTGTAATCAAGACATATCGTCCGGCTAGACGCTGATCTACCATAATTTTATCTCCATTAGTCAATAAAATTCATTCTCTTTCCCGATGTTGGCCGGGGCTTCAAACTGGGGATCGACGTACTCGGCTCGCTCCAGCAACTCCAATTCAACCCTGTCCTTTCCAAGCGCCTTTTCCAATTTGGCTGCAAAATTGGTCGATTGTTGAACCGGCACAACGCTGTCTTTTGTTTTGTTCCGTGCTGCAGAAAGAAAGATGAGCGGCGGCAGTAATGTAAGTCTCTGGATTGGCGGCTTTCACCAACTCAGGAATTTTCTCTTAATGTGATCGGTATTAGCAAGAGGAAGTATATCTTGTATTGCGTAATGCGTGCCCGAAGGAGGGCTGTTTTTATCTATCATTTCTGTGTTCACCCCCAAAGAATTTAAAAGGGGGCGGGACGTTTTCGTCCCGCCCCCACAATATTTGACTCTTACGTACTGTCAGTGATTAGGGAGCGACGCAGCTCCAGTTCGCCGCATCAGCCGTATCACCTGATCCTGAATACTGCGCCACTTGCGGGTACGGGCAAAGCGGGCGCGAGATGCCTGACCCCTTATTAGTGCCTATCATCTGATCCGGGGCTACGCCTTCTTCCACCCACTGTTCCAGCGTAGTGAGCACATCAAAAGTATCGGGGCCGGGGCCGCCTTGGCAGTGTTGCACACCAGGCACCATGAAGAGACGCACGAACTCATTCGCCTCTGCTTCGTCACCCACCACCTCAACCACACTGTTGTAGTAATTGATGGTGTTGTACGGGGAGATGTTCTGGTCGGCCCAGCCATGCAACAGCAGCAGCTTACCGCCGAGTTCGTTAAGGGCGGTGAGATCCGGATCCATCGCATCGATGATGGGGCCGTACCGGGCATCCGCGTCGATCAGAACCGCAAAGTCCTCCGGATCGGTAAAATCAAAGGTCGTCCAGTCCCAGTTGGGGTCGTCGTACACGATATGCAACCAGTAACCCATAGGGATGATAAACGGCTCTCCGGTGTGGAGGCCCCACCCGAGCTCGCTACTGATCGCCTTGCCGGGATACCACAGTTCCCCGGTGGTCGGATCCGGCAGCCCCTCGTAGATCTTTTGGACCGTGTCCAACTGTTCAGCCGTCAAACAACCCTCAGTGTTATCGCCCTCGCACAGCAGCGTTGCGGGATCAAAGTCGCACGCCGCCGGATTTGTAATAAGGCCATCCTCGGCGCCATCGTCAGCATCGCAGGCAGCGAGTACTGCATCGTGAATTACCGCGAAGTCCTCTTCAGTGATGTTGTAGGCCTCGCCACGATGCGTCAAGTACGCTGGATAGGTCTCGGCCGGCCACTGGCGTGTCTGGTAGGTTGCCGGCGCCATGGAACTTATGCCGTCATAATCGGCGGGGTACTTTTGTGCCTCTGCCAGCCCCTCTTGGCCGCCCTGCGAGCACCCGGTAAAGTACGAATACTCGGGACCCTGACCGTAGTAGGCCTCAATGATCCTCTTGGCGTACCTGGTGCTTTCATGGAGCCCTCGATAGCCGAAGTCAACCCACAGATCGGGGCGATCTTCCATCCAGTCAGCGAGCACCGGCGCCGGGCTTTGGTGACCGGTATCGGTACTGACGGTAGCGTAGCCCCTCATCAGTGGGTCTACCATAGCGCCATAGTTAATTCCACCCGCCAGAGCGCCGTTTCCAACACCATTTAACTTGCCGTTCCACGTGTCAGCCGGCGGCATCCAGACCTCGAAATTGATCGCCGGAGCAACTAACCCGGCCACCCGGCAGAAGGGAACCGAGACGGTGGCATTGCCGTAGGCAGAATCCGGCGACCGCCACACGCCGTGAACAACCACGCCCGACGGCCTCGTGACTACGGGGTTGACGGCCTCGACTGCCGTGATCGTCAACCCTGGTATTTCGAGATCTGCGAGGCCCGCGCACGCCGCGTCTTCAGTTTGGGCGACTGCGACTTGCGATAATGCAACCAGCAATAAACACAGCGCCAGAGAAACGAATAATATTTTACGGTTCATTGTAAAAGATATCCTCCTTTTATCTTTTCTTTGGCTTTACTTGAAAGATTCCGAAAATACAGCTAATAGTATCTGAATTCTTTGCTTTCACCTCCTTCCGTAAAAACGGAGCTCTCTCGGAAAGTCCTTTACACCAGCCCTTCTGCGCTTAACGGAACACGCAATACGCAATACGTTTCGTGGTGCGTGTTGCGTGTTCCGTTTGTCTTAACGGTCTTCATTTACTTTCCGAGAACTCTCAAAAACGGCAGTGCCTCATCAAACTGTGGACGTACTTGCTCCTGAACAAGAGTGAGCTACCCAAGATGGTGTCGGTCTAAGACATCATTAAGCCCTCTTATTTGGCAACGAATGGCATCAGATGTTTCAAAAAGTGCGCTTCCAGATTACGCGCATATTCCTCAGAGTGAGCGTGCAACAGATCTGTCAGCCGCTCTTGGAAGCGTAATCGACTTTCGTGCCCCTTCTCCCTCAAAACTGAACCGAAAGTGATGTGCAGTATCTGCCGCGCATCAAATTGATCAAGCAGCTTGACCAGATCAGCATCAGGTACATCTTGAGGGAGTGGCGCACGTTCCAGGCTGGATGAGGTATGATAGGTGGCCCGATCGCTTTCAAAACGATCACGAGCCAAAACATAGATCTCTCTGAACAAATCCGGGTCCAGCGGGGCGATAGTGCGCAATGCTTCCAGATAGCTGGTACCGGCCGTTTTTAGATGAACCAGCCCGCGCGTCTGGCGCACGATTGCGGGATAGACGCTGAACTTGTCGGAGCCGGAGTGAATGCTCAACTTGTATGGCCCAAACTGGCGCGCGATTGCCGCATGGATAGCCACATCAGCCTCAAAGGCATCTACATCACCGATGTAATCCACACCTTTTTCAAACTGGCCCAAATAACGGGGGGCCAAGCTCACCCAGGAGACACCTAGACGCTTCAGTTCGGTTACAATATAGATGTGCTCGGCATGGGTCGTCGGTGTCTCGGTTTCATCCACCGAGATCTCCAACTCAAATTCCTGCTGATCGGCTGATTGTAGCAAATGCCGGTACATAGCCGTGATATGCGCCACTGCCCGGCCATACTTGGCAGCGGCCCGCAGAATTGTTTCTTCATCAAAGCGAACCTCGTTCCCTTCAACATTAAACGAACGATTGAGATAACGTTCCTTTAATGCTTTAAGGTCATCTTCAATTTGGGCCCAAGGCAGCTCCTCGACGGCCGATTGCAGATACGCTGGGGAGGCTGTGTCAGCACGGCTATCCACATGATCGCCTGGATCAAAGGTAAAAAAGGTATAGCCGCAAGCCAGGCAGGCATCTATATCATCTGTCGTTTTTAGATGATCGGCGTCGGCGCCCACACCTTCACGCCAGCCTTCCTGAAAGACCCCCCACATGGCATCGTCCATCACTTGTTGCGGAGTGCGATCAGTACGATTCATCTCGCGAATGGACTGTTGGGCAAAAATTGGGGCGATCAGACCCTTCATAGCACGCACGGCCCGAACATGACCCGGAGTGGCCAGTCCTATCCGGTCGCCCATACCAGCCGAAGTTTGTAAACCCAAGAGACGCGCGTTGAGCCACGGCAGACGAGTCCGCAGCGCCGCAGCATTGCCGGGACCCGTCGGGCCGATCAAAAGTGTCTGACCAGCATACTCGCTGCAATCGCCCTCAAAACCTGAAAGGTTGGCCGGCTCGGCCAAGACTGCCAGGCAGCACGTGCCGTCCTCAGTCCGGATAAGACCAAATTCAGCGTCTGGTGTTGCTGCCAGCGACTGCGGCAAGATTTCCAAATCGGGCAGTGAACTTAACTTAGACATATCTATTCCTCCGAATGATTAGAAAGAGTTTTGGATGGTTAATGCTATCTGGTTTCAGTGTCCATAGATCTAGCTGATGTCCAGATAGGCATTACGATTCTGACCCGATTATAGAACGAGGTTCGTCGAGGCTCAAATTTCACGTGCCCTGTTCACCCCAGCGGCAGGGATGTTGTGGTCTGTCAGCGCCACCCCCTCGCGCATTTCCTTAATGTCAACCGATAAGGACAGATACTCGTTCTCAAAGCGATGCCCTAAAGTGTCCTTCAGCACAACCATAACGCGCCGCGCTGCGTCTTGCTGAATTTCAAGCGGACGCCCCGCGCGGATTAAAAGATTGACGTGAACGAACGCGTAGCCCTCATCGCCATCGGCGATCCGATACTCGGTATGCCGAATGGCCCGGCTCTTGATTCCTTTCAGGTTGACGGCGCCGGTTGCCACTAATTCATCATGCAGGCGCGCCAGGAGGGGTTGAACATCAAAGTTGAGATTATCTGTGTATTCGAGCGTTAGATGCGGCATAAGATGCTCCTCTGCGACGATTTGAATTACTCAACCGGCGGCGTGCCGTGTGTGTGAAAAGAGTTGATCGTCTGCAAACCCCAGGCCTGTCCCTTTTTTCGTTCCGCCTCACTCCAGATGATGGGTTTCCAATCAGGCGCAAGGAGTAAACGCGCGCCAGCGGTGGCAATCTCAAAACGATTGCCGCCCGGTTCGTAAACATAGAGGAAAAATGTCTGCTGGATGGCATGTTTGTGGGGGCCGGTCTCGATGAACACGTTGTGTTCCAGGCAAATGTCGGCCGCGCGCAGCACTTCTTCACGGCTGTCCACGGCATAGGTTATATGGTGCAAACGTCCGTGAGCGCCATAGTGGTCTTCTGAAATCGCCACATCGTATGTTTTGTTGTTCACCGTCACCCAGGCCGCCTTCTCAGAACCATCATCGAAAATGATCTGTTCGGTCAGGCGGCAGCCCAGATACTCTTGCATAAACTGCCGATTGGCGCGCACATCCGCCGCGAGCAGATTGATGTGATCAATCCGTCGCAGATTGACACCCCGGCCTGGAAATCTGGAGGCCTGGTTCTTGAGGGCCGGACGCAATTCTTCCGGCGGGGTGTACCATTCAGTCTCATAATAAATCTCGATATTGTGCCCGTCGGGATCGCAAAAGCGGTAAGCCGGGCCATGCCCTGCGTCGCCATCGCTCCAGCCCTGGCCCAGGTCTGATTTCTCAAGCGCGGCCACCCGCCGTTCAAGGGCTTGCGGACTGGCAGCGCGAAAAGCGTAATGCCCCAGCCCCGGTTTGGCAGAAGCCGTTAGTTTCAGGGTGTGGTGTTCGTAATCATCCCAACCCCGCAGGTACACCGAGTCCCCGCGCCGGTCGCTTTCTGTCAGCCCCATCACTTCCACGAAGAATTGCGCGCTCTCAGCCAGTTTGGGAGTGAGCAATTCCACGTGGGCCAGATGGGCCAAATCGTAAATAGGTTCTTGAGAAGTCAATTATTTCCCCCGTTTTTTTTCAACGTATTCACGCAGACCGTGCAGGTCATAGGACATTTCACCGGCTGTGAGCTTTTCTCGCAGGGCAGCTTCCCGCTCAAACCGGGCTTCAGCAGCCGTAAGCACTTGTTCCACTCGTTCGCGTTTGATAACGACGCCGCCATCCGCGTCCAACACAACAATGTCATCTGGTGCGATGCGCGCCCCGCCAACCGTGACCGTGACGTCGAGTTCGCCGACTTGCGTCTTGGTGGCGCCTCTCACTCTCACGTAGCGAGTCCAGATGGGCAATCCAAGTTCCGCCAGTTCCTCAACATCACGGACCGCCGCATCCACCAGGATCCCGGCTGCGCCGCGGACTCGCACCTGCGTTGCCAGTAACTCCCCAATCAGCGCGACCGGGGCCGGCTCAGGCATGGTCAAGACCAACACTTCGCCCGGCCGGATCTGTTCGACAACGGCATGCACCATGAGGTTGTCGTCCTGGCCGCAGCGGACGGTTCGAGCCGGGCCGGCCACGCGACTTTCGGGCAAAAGCTGAATCAAGGGCAGGTCGAGCAATCCCTCTCGCCCAGAGGCCTCATAGATGGTGGCTACCCCAAACTCACTCAAGCGGTTCAATTGTTCTTTATTCATAGGCCCTCCACTACCCAGGGCAGCACGCGCTGCAAGGCTTCGGCATACCTGATCTTTTCCTTGCCAGAGATGCGCCGGGCGTGATTGCCTCGCCGCGAGGCCAGCTCGGTGTAATAGCTTTGCAGGTAACTTTGCGCGCCCATGGCTGCCATCGCCTTGATTTTTTGATCCATGACCGGGGTGATGTCAACAAAAGTATTGGGTTTGAAGTCACAAAGTTCAGGTTGATGCGGTTCAAAGAAGTACAAGTCGGGCGGGGTGATCCGTTTGAAGGCGCTGGATACACCTGCCCCGGACGCCAACAGGCGAGCCTTTTGGACGGCCTGGCAGGCAACAGGATGATCGGGATTAAAAGGGTCAACAGGGGTATGAGTCAAAACAAGGTGAGGTTGAATTTCGCGGAACAGTTCAACCAACTGCTCCATCGCCGCGTTGCTGATATTCAGCGGATAGTCGCCCAGATCAAGGCAACGGAAGGTCGCCCCAACAGCCGAGGCGGCTGTGGACGCTTCTTCATGTCGAACACGCTTGACATTTTCAACGGTTTGATTCGGCTCTTTCCAGAGGTTGCCGGATTCGCCGTTTTCTCCATAAGAAAGCGCAATGACGGTCGCGCTGCCGCCCTGAGACGTTGTTACAGCAATCGTGCCGGCCGCTCTCCAAACAAAATCGGCCGAGTGCGCTCCGATGACCAGCAGGTTCTTTTTATTCATGACCATTGCTCCGCATCTTGATAACATTGTCAACGTATTCCATATCAAACCACCACTTTTCATCAGGGAAGTCTTTGCCCGGCTCAAGAAGAATAGCGGCTCTGATAGCAATAAGCTGAGCCAGGTGGGAACGTGTAACCATCCCCCGGACCAGGTTGTGCGACCAGGTTGGCGGATTGGACCAGGGACAGCTCTTGACGCAGCGGTTGCACATGGTGCCTTTCTTGTTCAAAAAGTTGAAACTGGCGCAGCGTTTCGTATTCAGCTTCCAGGTCTCGTAACCGTTGTACATCACCTTATCCCCCATTGAGATGGCTTTACTGGGACAGTTCTGCGCGCATATTTTGCAGTTCTGGCAGAAGCTTTGCAGGCCAAAATCAATCGGTTTGTCCGGAATTAGGGGCATATTGGTCAGGACAGCGGCGGCTTTGAACCCAGGTCCAAGGTATGGGTTCAGGATAATCCCGATCCGGCTTACCTCCCCTATGCCTGCGGCGAGCAATAGCGGCGGCAATAATACGGAATATTTGTTAGCAAATGAGGGTCCATACTGGGCAGAAGCAGCCCAGCCCAACCGTCTGATATAATTGGCGATTGTCTCGGTGACCATACCCAGGTGCTGATAGGCCTGGAAGCTGATGGGGTCGCCCATCCAGTCAGAGCCTGTGGAGGCATGTACCGCCTTCCATTCTTTGCGCATCACAATGACAACGGCATTTTCGTACTCGATGTCAATTGGGTTTCCTTGTTTGTCATAGCTATAATAAGCAGATTCTGGCACCTGGCAGGTGCCCATAACATCAGCTTTCAAGAAATAGCCGGCGGCTTTGATGTGGTGGGTAAGAACTTGTGGGTCTTGAGAAATTGGCGCAATCTCTGTGGCGACCGCATTGGATTTTATCAGGGCGATATGGTCAATTACATCTTTTTGCGCCGCAGACAGGGGGTATTTGCCGGGCAGGCTTCTTTGCACACCCTTTTGGACTGCCGGGCCATATTCACCACGGGCGGCAAGACCATAGGCTGTGTTGCGTAAATCGATCCGCTGGACAGCATCAGTAATGACAGTGGTGGGTTTGTCCACATGCTTGATGCGAGCCATAGGGAAAGGCCCTAACTGTTCTTTATTGTCCACGGCGCCTCTTTTTTCCCGATTTTTCATCCATGCCAGACGATTTTCGTAATTGATGCATCCCGGGGATATGGCGATGGCTATTGATTTCAAAGTAGATGAGGAGGATGATAGCCATCGCCATAGTCTAATTACTAATTTCCCGGGGTAGGAACCTCTATCCTACTATCTTTGATCGTATGGAGGAGCCGGGTAGAGGAACTCGGCCGAAGCCTGCTCCGGAGGCCACACCAGCTCCAGCTTGCCTTTCTGCCATTGAATGAGCGGATTCAAGACGTTGCCTGTGCCATCCGGGTTGAAGGTCACCGGGCCAACCACCGTCGTCATATCGGTGGCGACAATGGCGTCCCGAATCGCAGCCCGATCCAGAGTGCCCGCTCTCTCGATAGCATCAGCCGCGATTTGCACACAGGCATAAGCCGGTCCGGTCAGCAAATCGGCCGGCCGGCCGTAGTCAGCCTGGTACTTCTCGTTCAGCTCGGCTACCCCAGGGAACTTCTCCGCATTATGCCAGCCGGGGAAGATGGTGACATAGTCGCCGGCCGTGCCCATGGTTTCACCCCAGGTCACCCCTTCCGGCGCTCTGATGACCAGGCTGAATTTTGGCGCCCAGCCAAGTTCATTCATTTGTTTGAACATGGCTATGCCGTCCGGGGGATTGGGCAGGGCGAGCAGGGTCTCTGCTCCCGCATCCTTGGCCTTGAGGATCATGCTCGAAAGATCTTCGGTTCTCGGGGCATACTCCTCGTGGACCACCACTTCATACCCATATTTGGGGGCGTTCTCAGCCCACAGGCCGCCCAACTCGATACCCCAGTCGGTGGTCTCCTGGAAGATAGCCACTTTGGTCGGTCTTTCACCTTCGGGGATGCTCGCGTTGAGGATCTCGTATACGTCTTTGGCCTGGTTCGGCGACTTGGGGAACGGCGAGAACAGGTACTGGTAGCCCTGTTGGTGAATCTGCCACAGGGCAAAGGCCACACCAAAATAGGGCACCTGGTTCTTTTCCGCGATGGCCGCGGTCGCCGCATGCATGTCGCTGCCGGCGCCGCCCAGGTAGATCGTCACGTTTTGTTCAGAGTAGAGAGTCTCGAGTTTACTCACGGCCTTGGTGGGGTCGGACTCATCGTCGTAGACGGTTAAACGTATGGGGATCTTCGTGCCATACTCTTCAACAAACACGCCCCCGTCTGCGTTGATATCGGCCACAGCGTATTCGTATCCCGGCAACACCATATTACCAAGGGCGCCGTATTTCCCTGTGAGGGGAATCGATCCACCGAACTCGATATACTCCGGTGCCGGCGGCAGTTCCTCCGCCATTGCCTCTTCCTCAGGCGTGGCCGTAACCACAACTTCAACCTCTTTCTCAACCTCTTTCTCAACCACTACCGTTTCGACAATCGTCTCACCCTCTTTTTCCACAATTACGGTTTCAATAACCTTTTCAACAATTGTCTCGGGTGTTGGCTGCGCGCCACAACCGATCACCAGCGCGCTCATCAAAAGCATCATCACCATTACGACTGTTAGTCTAGCTCTCATAGCTAATCCTCCTATATATTCTGCTAGAAAATCATCTCCAAAACGCAAGCCTCGCTTGCACAACTACTACGTAAGGCATAATTAAGGCGCTACACCATAGGCAACCCTCCTTTCATTTCTAAGCTCTAGGCTTTCTCGGAAAAGCCCGGAGAAGGTTTTAGGGAGGACAAAACAACGAAGGACAATCAAAGCTTTTACAATTCACCCCCAAACGTGTCTGCCAAAATACATTTTTCGCAAATTGCGTTGACAGGTGTATAATGTAAAAAGACAGAGACATAGGGCTATGCTTAGTAGAATACATTGGGCGTGTCCTAAGTACTTTGTCAATCCAGGGAGATACCGACTCACTTGGCGGTTTGGCGGTATCTCCATTTTTTATTTACTTTCCGAAAAAACTCTTCTGGCCAGGGAGGCCAACAACTACCGCGAGTAGTCAGCGCTTCTTGAATTTTTTCCCAGACAAACCTGCCGGGTAAAAAGGTAATGAGGAGTATCTACTTGTTGGAACTTGCAGGTTTCAATTTAATCAATGCCAGTGGTTACAAAACCAATTACCCCCCAGACATAGGCGGAAAGAAGCACAACCGGCAGTCAGGCGGTACAGTATCTTGCATCTGGCTCACGACGCCATTGATGACGACCAGCCCAACTTCTTTCGGGTCCACGCCCAACAGGATTGCTACTTCATTGACCGTCATCGAGCGTTTCAGGCTCAAGTTTAGGCGTCGCGGTATGTCAGGTGAGAGTTGCCCGAACAACTCAACATCTACAGCCAAAAATCACCTCTATAAAGTATCGAAAACAGCATCAAGCTCGGAATCCGGCACATCAAAAGTGACGTTATGTGGCGCCAGCGGTTCCTCGCGCATGTACTCGGGAATGCGGTAATCCGAGGCCGTAATGCCGGCGCGCCGATTGAACTCAAGCTCGGTTCGCAACACATCACGGTTGGAGCGGTCCAGGTCCTCGCTGGTCCAACCCCAACCATAGATCCCATTGATCATATCCACCATAAGCTGCGGGTCTGCGATCACCGGCGGGCGGGCAAACAAACACAAGCCGGTGCTATCGAGCATGGCTGAGATGATTTGCAATTTCAGAGAAAGTTCTTTCTGGCCTTCAACGCCCAAAGGATTGACCTGATTACGGGCGCCAAAGGCATTGCCAGCCGTATGGTCTGCGCCCTGCGGCGAGGTGGCATAGGTCACGCCATTGCCTTTCAGGCTGCGAGGATCGTAACCCGGCATAGCCTGGCCGAGAACAGCCGGCACCCGGCGAATTCCCAGCACACGACCGGTGGCTACTGCCCCACTACCGATGAGTCTGCCTAATACGGTTCCGGCGCCCACCTGTTTCAATAAACCGGTGATGCCTTCGAAATCGCCAAATTCAGCCAGGCCTGCCTCGATAGCGACGCCCAGGGCCGCGCCGGTTTCGATGGTATCGAGGCCAAAATCGTTACACATATAATTGAGTTGGGCCACGTCATCCAGGTTGTCAAGTCCAAGGTTGGAGCCGACCAAAGCAATCGTCTCATACTGCATTGTGGCGACAACGGGCTTACCTGATTCATCTACATAGTTATGCCGGCAGCCAATCACACAACCGGGCATACACCGCGCCCCCATCTGGCCGCCGCGAGCCAAAACAACCTCCCGCACATGCTCACCCCGGAGACTGGTTGCTTCTTCAAAGTTGCCCGTGCTGAAATTCCGGGTGGGCAGGGAGCCCATCTCGTTGACGGCCCCCGTAATCGCGGCTGTTCCATAAGTATGGGTGCCGCCTTTAGGTCCTAACTTGGGGTTGGCAATAATCTCTCCGGCAAACCGTTTGGAGGCGGTCCGGAAAAGTTCAGAGTCTGCAAACGAAACCGATTGGGCCGCTGCCTTGTCGATGACAATGGCTTTAAGCCCTTTGCTCCCCATAACAGCACCCAGGCCGCCACGGGCGGCGTGGTTGCTGCGCTGGTCGCCAGAGCCGGTGCAGGCTATGCTGGCCCCGGTCAAAAGGTACTCGCCCGCTTGACCGATGGAAACCACAGTATACTCCGCCCCATACTGCTCCTGGAGTCGATCCGCGGTGGCATAAGTACCCAGGCCACGCAAATTGTCGGCAGGTAGAAACTCTGCCGAGTCGTTGGTGATATGCAGAATGTATAACTCCTGGTTCTTGGGCTGGCCCTCGATCACCACGGCTTTGATGCCTAGCTTGCCCAGGGTATCTCCGGCCGTGCCGCCGGCATTCGCTTCCTTGACGCCGCCTGTCAACGGACTCTTGGCTCCAATAGACAAACGCCCGGCAGTTGTCACCCCTGCGCCGGCTAACAGGCCAGGCGCAAAGATCAATTTGTTGTGGGGACCCAGCGCATCGCATTCGGGGGGGATTTCTTCGAGAAGTAGTTTGGCTATGAGGCCCCGGCCGCCCAGATTTTCATAAATATCGGGTACCGGTTCCCACCGGACTTGAAATTGGCTCATGTCTACACGGAGCAGCTTCATCGTTCCTCCAATCAATCTTCTTCAACAGTAAATCTAAGCGAAATGGCGCGAATCAGGTTCACCTGGCAAAAGCGCTTCATCATTAAAACGTTGTGCAAGAGGCGCTGCTCGAACCAGGGCGCCTCTTGCACATACGACCAAGCTGATCAAGGAGGGTAACCAATTGTGTACAGATGCTTACCACCGTTTAGCGGCCCTTTGAGCAGATCTTCGATTTCTTTTGGGTCGCGCATGGTCATCTTGTCGACCGGTGGAAGCTGTCCGGCCGGGAAACGGGTCATGATGTCGTCGATCAGCTTACACATATAGTCCATAAGGGCTTCAATGCCAGGCTTGGCTTTCTCGGCATCTCCCAGGCTCGGCCGTCCGATCACGCCTTCGGGATATGTGAGCACTTCAATACCACCAAGACCAACATGTTCATGCCCCTTGATGGGAGCATGGTACACCTCGCCGCCTTTGTCCACATGACCGGGAGGCAGGAACCCTTCCGGCTTGGTGTCCACAACCTTGTCCATCTGCATGAATTCAGGGAACAGGGCCAAAGAGTAAGACGCTTCGACTTCACAGGCATGTTGGAACGGGGTCTCGAATGGACCGCCGTGAGCCTTGTCCTTGAGATAGTCATGAATCACGGTGGGCCAGTGAAGCGAGATCAGGATACAAGGCACCTGATATTTCTTGGCAAACTGATGCAGGGCTAGAGGGATCACCTCTTCCTGACCATGACCGTTGAGAAAAATTTGCTTGCGGAAGCCGGTGTTCCAAAACCCGGCTATGAGGGCGCGCAGGTTGGCCAGAAAGGCATCTTCGGGAACGACCACCGTACCCGGCATTCCCAGATGACTGTAAGGATGGGATGCATACCACACCGGCTCCGCCACTGTACAGCCCATTTTGAGAGCCACCTGCTCGGCCATTCGGGTCACCAAAAAAGTATCTTCGCCGAGTGGTTGCCCTGCGCCATGACACTCTGTGCTACCTAAGGGAATGATAATCAGATCATTCTGCTTGAGCCGCGCATTAATTTCAGTCATATTCATAGTCTGATAGTATACGCCGCTCGGACGTTCCATGTGACCGCTCTCTGGCGGCAACTGCCATCCACCCATGTCTATTCTCCTTTCTTTTCTTTATTCGATACTAAACTGGCATTGCGCAGAATCAGCCTAAGCGCATTTGTTACAAGTTAAGCAGGGACAGGATTTGTCAAGTTCTTTACCAACTCAAAAGAAAGTTGTTTACGCTTGCGTTTGGGTTTAAGGATGCCAAGCCATTGAGCGTTGGCGGCCAAGTAAGCC
>DAOUMU010000424.1:0-2894 GCA_034409055.1 Anaerolineae bacterium | reverse complement strand
TTTGAGACCCTCAATTGTATCATATCAAGCCAGCAAAACCAGAATTTGACTGGAAAAATCGTTATTGCCATAAGGCCAAGAGTTTTTTGACAATCAACAAAAAATCTTAACTTGTAACAAATGGCCTAAGCGACAGGGATGTGCAGGTCCTTTGACCCCTGTGGCGATTGTTTAGCCTCAGGATAGAATTTGCTGACCATCTCCACTACAATGGCTGCCTGGTCTGCCATCCTCTTCCCATCGCCGGCCGAGGTGATCTGACCGTGGCCGCTGACCACCGAGTTGCCTGTCTTGAGGTGCACTGGCGCGGCCACCCGTACAATCTCTGGCGCTTCATAGACCCGAATGAAACCGCCGGATCCGGGGGGGTTGTCTGTATGCACATCCAGCGGTGCGGTGCATCCAGCGCGTAACGCGGCAATCATCGGGATTTGCAGGTCGCGCACCGGGTTGATACTGTCCGCGCCCAAGCTTTCCAATAACTTAACGGAACACGGGTTGCAGTGTCCCAAATGCGCCGATGCCTTGAAGTGAATATCCTTCGGGAGCGCCCCATCCTTGCGCATCTGGCCCACCAGCCACAGCATACCTTCGTCGTAGATAAGGAACCCGCGGACACCAAGATCGTAGCCGCGCTTGATGTCTTCAACGGCGCGTAAAACTTGCTCCATGCCGCGCAAACGATAGCTGATACGAACACCCTGTGGCGTTTGAACCGTCGCGCCTGTATCATACGGGGCCCGCGGGCCAACCGACATCAGCAATTCGGCGCCATATTGGTTGCACAGGCGGCAATATTCCTTAATTTCCGCAGCCGTGTGACGGAACATACCGTAAGTCTCGGTCACCCGGTTAATGGTGATGTCGTTCTTGGTTGCCGTGTCCAGCAGAGCGCCCACAGCCTCCGCCGAGTTCACTGTGGGAACCTCAATGCGGTAGGCCGCCCCATCCGAGAAGCGCGCAGTTGAGGTCGGCATATCGAACAGATCACCCGGCGGCAATCCGATCTTATTTAGGTACTCACGCGTTTCTTCAAACATTATTGATTTCTCCTTAATTTTTAATAGCATTTATGATTCGGTGCAGTGAGCCGGCAAAGGCGGGCAATATACCCAGACGAGCTTTAACGGTTCATCACCAATGTTTTCCACGCGATGCTTCACACCGACGGGAGAGTAAAAGGCAGTCTCTGGACCGATTTCCCATTCTCCCTCGCCCTCGATCACTATCTTGGCTCGCCCGCTGATGAGGAACAAAACCTCTTCCGATTCCTCGTGTGAGTGATCAGGGATCATACTGCCAACTTCAGTGATGTTCATCCCCATCGAGACATTTTTGACCCCCCCATACTTGGGGGCCAGCAAGAGCTTGGAGACCCGGGGTGGAGTCCTGTATTCCCCCTCGACATCTGCGGCTTTGACAAATGGTAGCTTCCTCTTCATTTTCCTAAATTTCCTTTCTCTTTAGTTTGTCCGGCAAGGCCGGGAGTTGCTGGATTGGAAACGATCGCGGACAAGCTGGCGGGACCTACCTCGCGGGCGATGGCGCCGGTTGTCGCCTGAATTGACTGTCCTAGCATCAACATACGTTCGTGAGGTAGTCGGAACGACGGGCCGACAATAGCGACGGCTGCAACCGGACGGCCGTTGGCATCCAGGATTGGCGCGGCAACAGCATTGATATCTTTTTCATACTCCTCCTCCGAGATCGCAAACCCTCGCTCACGCACCACACGTAGATCTTCGTACAGATCCGTGAATGAAACCAGTGTGTTTTCTGTGTATTTGGGCAAGCCTTCGCCGAGAATCCTGCGTACCTCATCGTTGGGCAAATAGGCCAAGAAGGCTTTGCCGGACGCGGTACAGAATGCGGGCAGCCGCTGTCCCACCCTGACGGCGAGCTTGACCCGCTGGGGGCCTTCGATGACTTGAAGGTAGACCACGTCTGCGTCATCTAATACCGCCAAGTCCACCGTCTCACCGCACTCGTCGGATAGGCGCTGTAAGTAGAGCTGGGTCCAGCGTTGGAGATCCGCATCCTGAAGCACTAAGGAGGCCATCTCGATGAGCCGAAGGCCCAACTGGTACTTCCCAGTAGTCTTGTCCCGAATAATGAAACGCTTACGCTCAAGCGTAGCCAGTAACCTGTGGACAGTACTCTTGGGCACGCTGCTCCGTTCAGCGATTTGAGTAAAGGATAGCACTGGCTCATCCTGTTTGAAGCACAAGAGGATGTCAAGGGCTCTGTCGACAGTACGTACTGGCTCGGACATTTTTGAAGCTTCACCACATCACAAGGCAGCGGAGCTAGTTCCGCCTGATAGAACTAAGTTTTATTGTACGGTACCCATAATATACCATAAGTTCCGACTGGTGTCAAGTATTCCACTTGACTAATCAACCGCTTTCCCATTTGGGACGCGAAGAAAGCCTTCACCCGGTACGAGCGTCACGAGGATGGTATCCTCAAAGTTCTGTTGGATGCTTCGTGTTGGGAAACAAATTGTGAATAGAACACAAGACCCTAAAGGCCTCAGAGACCTTTAGGGTCTAAAATGAGGAGACGTGCTACAAAATGATGCAGCGCGAGATTGCCTTGAAACTCGAAACAGCCCCGATCAATTATTGATCGGGGCTGTTTACATACATATAAATGTGGAGTACCAAGCAATTATCCTGGCCTACCCTGCGCCGAGATAGTATTGGCAGCTTCCATCAATGCTTGAACAATTTCGGGAATACGGGCCACTGTGAGCCGGTTCGTAGGACCAGGCATACTCATTTGGGCAACCACGTTTCCTTCAATATCTCGGATAGGAACAGCAACAGCCCGGATGCCCTCCTCGAATTCCTCTTCATCGAGACCGTACCCTCGCTGCCGGATAACTTCCAACT
>DAOUMU010000423.1:0-4893 GCA_034409055.1 Anaerolineae bacterium | reverse complement strand
CCGGCCTCGAGTTGGAAGGTGGCGGTTTTCGTGTTCAGGTCGCCGCTGCTGTTGCCGTCGTTACAGGTAATACCGGTCAGGCTCCAGCCCGTCGGCACGGTTTCCTGGGAGGTATAGGTTCCCGGCGGCAAGCTGGACACCACGATCTGCCCGCCATCCGCAATGCTTCCGGCGGCGTCCCCGCTGAAGCTGAAGCTGCCGGACGCGCCATCAGGGATAGTCTGCTTCTCGACGATGAGCGTGCCGGTCGACCTCCTGAAATTGGCGACGACACTACAGGTGCTGTTGAGCCGGGTGCGGTTATCGGCCGCGCAGCTAGATGGATCGGGCGTGGTACTCCCCGCCACACAATTCATAGGCCCGGTGCTGATGATACCCATCGGGTCGGGCGGAGTGCCATAGCTGACGTCGGGGTTCGACCAATACTGGAGGCGCGAGCAGAAGCCTCCTTGATCACTGCAGAGCGTGTTGTAGGCCATGATCGTACGCCAGCTATCGACCAGGTTGACGAAACCTTTGTGGTAATTGAGGGAGTCGTCTATGTACCAGTCGTGGCGGGCACCCATATTGTGCCCCAGCTCGTGCCCAAAGCTGAAGTAGCCGGTGGCGCAGGTGCGGTGAATCACGGCGAAGGCCCATGCGGCCGAGGAGTTCAGGTAGGCCAGGCCACAAGACGAGCTATTCTCGATGATCAGCACCACCTCGTCGGCGTAGTAGGTCTCTCGGGCCGCATCGACGTTGTCAAAAACGCCGTCCGTGAGGACCCGCAGCGCGTTCAGGTCTGTGGAGAAGTTATTCGTGGCCTCGCCTGGGCTTGTCTCCATGGTATGGACCAGGTTTATACGCTGGGTGAGGCCGCTATTGACGTAGGACTGGTTGGTCTCGGCCACGGCTTGAGCGATCAGGGCTTCGATTTGCGACGTGCCCCCTGCAGCAGCGCGGGCCTCCGGCGAATAGGCCACCAAGACCGTGATTTGGTCACAGGCATCGTCCCCCATCACGCCGGGATCCCCCTCCGGTACCTCCTCGAGCGGACCGGCGGGGACAGGTTCCAGCTCAGGTGGAAAGGTCGATTGATCGATCTGGTGAATGGCATGCACGCCGTTGCCGGCGTAGCGCACCTGGTAGCTCGCCCCCGGCATCGAAACGCTGCCCGCCAACAAGCCATTGGTGACCACCAGGGCCGTCTGGCCGTGTTCAACCCCTTCTAAATGGCCGGTCCAGGCAAAGCTGCCCAGAGCATTGGTCTCGGTGCGGTCAAACACTGCGGTAAAGGTGGCGTCCCCGAACAGGTTCAAGACCACAGTGCCGGCGGGGTTATCGATGTCGCCCAACAAGTCAAAATTGACGTTGACAAACCTGGTGCGGACAATGGTGGGGTCGCCAGCCAGGTTCTCATCCCCTTCGATGTCAGAAGGGGTGAAAAGCCCTGGTGACTCTTGTGGCTGAGGGGCACCTTGAGCCGTAACAGCCAGGCCCAATAGCAGGAGAAGCGCAAAGCACGTTGTAAAGATAAAACGGTAACGAAACAAGGGTTTCATAGTTATTATTCTCCTTTTTGGGTTTGGTATAGAATCGTTATGAATAACTTAGGTGGTTCCAGAAAAATACCTGTGCCCGATACGGGTAATGCTCCCAAAATCGTGTTGCGTGTTGCGTGCTACGTGTTAAATGTGGCCGAAAACCCTCACGCAACACGTAACACGCGGACGATACAGTTTTGGCAGCATTTAAATTCTGGAACTCCCTTAAGTATAACATAAAAAAGCTGGAGAATGATAGGACCATTCGTTCACCAAGTTTTGCCCAAAAGTCATATGGGTGGTAGTACTAAAGGGTACATGTCCCTTCAGGGTCCAATCTGGAGATTGGACACGAGATGGTGAGAATAAAAAAGGCTGGCGTGAAAAACACGCCGGCCTTTTTATCTATCAAGCTATTGGTGATTTAGAACTGCGGCATAGTCGGCCGGAACCACGGGGTGCGCACCGCCGCGCCCATCTCGGCCTTGACCGGGGCGTGCAGAGTACTGACGCCGAAGTAATCCACATCCTCCAACTGGTAGTAGAAGGTCCCCCGACCGGGCGTGTCGGCAAAGGTGTAGCTGGCCCCGGCGACCGCATCGCCCTCAGCCGCGATGAGTAAACTGTTGATCTTGCGCCAGGGCCCATCCGGTGAGGCCGCCCGGTAGAGGTTGAAACCGGCGTTGTCGATCTCGGTAGCCGTCTCCCAGATCAGCATGACCCGGCCATCGTTGGCCTCGGCGGTGAAGGAGGCCAGGCTGATGGCGGTCGGTTCCTCGGGGCAGGGATTAACGCCCTGGGGCTGGGCCGGTTCCGCCAGCCAGAAGTTGAAATCCACATTGGTGGACACGGGATCGCCGCTGCCTGAACCAGCACCGCTGGGACCGTCCGCCGCATTCCACCAGTTGCTCTGAGCGTTGAGCAGGGCAACCGCCTTATTGGTCACCCCGTTGACCGAGTTTCTGGTGATGTTGTTGTTGTTCACGGTAACATTTGTGGCGTCAACACCTGTACCGATCATGATGCCACCGGGGTCGCCCCACTTGCTTGGATCCAATGTGTTGTCATGCACATTATTGTCCACGATGGTGATATTCGAAACCTCGTGAGCCACGTAGATGGCCCCGTTTTCACTGGTACTCCCGAAGATGTCATTGCCATCTACCAGGGTGTGGCTCATGTAGACACTGATACCATCTTGTATGGTACCATGCACGACGTTATAACGGATGCTGCCCCCACTGAGCGCCGCATCCCCCCCCTGTTTGCTACCTAGCTTGATGCCGTCGTTGTCAAAAACATCGTAAACCAGGTTACATTGGATGGTGGTGCCGGTCGCTTCGTACACGTAGACGGCAGCATTTTCCGAGTAGTCGTTATGGACTTCATTGGACTGAATCAGGCCGCCGGTCGAACCGCAACAGAGATTGATCCCATCCTGGGCGATGTCGAACACGTGGTTGAACTCGATGACGCAGTCAGTGCAATCCCGCAACTGCATACCCTCGTCGCCGAGCGCATCACGGATGATGTTGTAGCGGATAGCCACGTTGGCAATGCCAGCGCCGTCGGGCGAATCTATCATGTCGCCGGTGGCGTTCCTGATTTCCAGGCCGTCCAGCACGACATCGCTGGCAGTAATCCTGATAATTCTGGACAGTGCTCCTCCGCCGTCAATGACGGCTTCAGTAGACGGATCGCCCGGCGTGCGAACTGTGCCTGCGCTCGGCCTGGGATCGACGCCGGCCTGTGGTCCTTGCAGGGTCACGCTTTTGTTGACCGCGATGGTCGCCGCGGGGGTGTACGTCCCGGCTGCCACGTTGACTGTGCTGCCTGAGACGGCGTCAATGCCATCCTGAATATTGTCGAAGGCATCATAGCCAAAGGTAACCGCGCCCATCCCACAGACTGAGCCGTCCAGAGAATCGCCGGGGCTGGAGCCGGTAAAATCGTCGTCAACGCAGACCGTGTCCGGGGGTGGCGTTGGCGGGCTTAAGGTCGCGTAGCCAAGCGCCTTGCCCCCATCCGCCGAGCCAAAGTCGGCATCGTAGACGATGACCCAATCCGCGTCCGGGTCTGAGTTGGGGACAACCCAACATTCTCTAAGGTCATGTTCGCTCGTTGCGGAGAGAATCGGATTGGCCGCCGGGCCTGTGGTCCCGTCGTACCAGGTCCAGTTCGCGGGGTTGATGAAAGCCGCTTCCAGGTCCGAGGGAGGCAGGCTGGCTTTGGCCGCGGTGTTGACCGCCAGGTAGAAGTTGTTATCTCTGGGGTCAACGTGGATCTTGCCGTAGCCGCGATCATGTCCTAAATCCACAAAGCTGCCCGAGGGGGTCCAGCCAAAGGCCACACCGGCCGGTAACTCCAGGGGTCCGTCACCCGGGCGACCGCCCACGCTGGCAAAGGCTTCCCATACGTCATCGCCGTTGGCGCTGCGGACAAGCATAGTCTGGCTCTGGTTTGATTCGGCAAAGGCGTAGTAGGTGCCGTTCAGTTGGATCACGTCGTGGAAACCGTAATAGACCCAGCCTTTCGCACCGGTGAACCCAGCCGCGTTGGGAATGGTGAAGGTGGACACCAGGGTCCAGTTGGTCAGGTCGTTAGAGACGTAGAAGTGGTGGTCCATATTGTTGCCCACCGAACCCCAGGCGCGGTAGGCGTAGTCAGTCCCGCCAATATTGATCGGCCAGTCCTTGACGACGAAGTGGGTGTCTGTAACATTGGTCGCCGTGGCGCTGGCCGGGAATCCGGTTGGTCCGCTTGTGGTTGAGACGTAGGAAATTGTGTTTCCGGCGTCACGGTCTTCAAAAAACACCGTGAACGAATTATCACTGCCGAAACCGCTGATATAGCGGGGCTGGAAAGAACTCGGAACCGGATTCGCCAGGGGCGCGGTCGGTGTCTGGTCTGTGACTGTAATTGGGCCGAAAGTGCCGGCCAGCACCACTGCTATTGGCCCGCCGAACAGAACCAACCCGATGGTCAGTACAGTGATGAAAAACAGAGGCAATCTTTTGCCGTACCTGCCTTTAATCTTAATTTTGTTATGATTCATCTTATATCTCCTCTTTGAGTGATTAGCTGATAGTTCCAAATGTTTATGGGCCGGCCGTTCGACCCGTCAGCTCCTTTTGACAAGCTGGTCAGGCCAAATGGCGGTTCAGTTTTTCAGTTGTAGTCCCTCACCTCCTTCGAAAACAGTAAACAGTTAGCAGTGGTCAGTGAACAGTTGAACTGATGACTGATTTCACTACCGTATACCCCCTGCATTTGACAAATATTTAGTTTTAGCAGGGTCAATCTTTGAGTTAAAAAGTTGTTTACTTTCGGCTTTCTGGCACTTTTGCCAAAAGATTTTTGACCGAATTCG
>DAOUMU010000422.1:0-5368 GCA_034409055.1 Anaerolineae bacterium | reverse complement strand
GGCTTACTTGGCCGCCAACGCTCAATGGCTTGGCATCCTTAAACCCAAACGCAAGCGTAAACAACTTTCTTTTGAGTTGGTAAAGAACTTGACAAATCCTGTCCCTGCTTAACTTGTAACAAATGCGGTAACGGGTGTGCCATCTGCCTTGAACAAGGCGATACCAGTCCCATTTGGCGCAAAGAAGAGATCGTTGGATTGGACAAACATGGTCGCAAAGGACAACTGATCGCCGGGTATAGCTTCAACGGTGAACTGGTAGGTTTGACCCGGTAAAAGTGGACCGGGTTCTGTGGCTCCAACGGGGGTATTGAACACATCGCTGGCAGTGATACCGGCTCGGTTGGCTATGGCTGCGGCCAGACCTGACGGATCCCCATCCTCAGCCAGGGCTTCCAATCCCTGACCACCATCTGGCTGTCCAGCGGTAAACAAAGGATCAGCGGCCGTATGGACCGCCCAAACACCGGGGGCAAATGGAGTGATCAAACCGCTCTGAGCGGCCAAGTTTGCGGCCAAACCTGACGGATCGCCGTCTTCAGCTAAAACTTCCAACCCTTGCCCAAAATCGGGCGCATCCTCGGTGAATAGAGGACTGTCGCCGGTATGGACCACCCACACGCCCGGCGCAAATGGGGTCGGCTGGGTATTTCCATCTGAAGTGGTCAAGGTGTTCTCATTGGAGAGATTTTCGATACGTAAGACAAAACTATTGGCCGAGGGAGAAGCCAGAGTAACTTTGACCATATCGCTCACTACTGGCAGGTTGCCGAACTCATCTGTAACCACCCGCACTGTATTATCTGGATCGGCTGCGCCCGTGTTTGGCCCGGCTTGTTGAAGCGGCTGGTCGGCACCCAAACCGGGTTCCTGATTCACTTCAGTGCCTGCATCCCAGATTTGAATTTGGTCTGTTACATCACCGGTGACCGGGCTGCCGTCGTCATTGAAAAGGGTAATCCCGGACTGTCCTGGCCCAATGAACCAGTCGTTGGAGTGAACAAACATGGTGGCAAACGAAAGGCTATCCCCCGGGTTGGCCGTGAAGGCGACCTCATAGACGCCACCGGGCAGCAACGGCCCCGATTCGGTAGCGCCAACAGGGGTATTAAACGCGCCACTTGACTTGAACTTGAAATCGCCAATATTTTCGATACGCACGTTAAAGATCGTCTTTTCGCCCATAGCCATCTGAACCGGCGCTTCCATTTGTCCACCCATTAGCGTTTGGGCACCGGCCGCGCTGGGAATACAAATCTTCCAACCGATTTCAATCAGGTCGGGGTTGGTGATAGTGGCATAACTGCTGTCAGTCTGGGCGGCTATATTGGTCGCTTCAACAATAGCCGGGTAGGCCAGTACATCACCATAGAACTTGTCAGCCAATTTACTGAGCCAGTCGTCCGCCTGGATGTTATAATCGTGCTCACAAACCACGGTTTGTTTGACCGGAGCGGCAAAGACGGACGTGGTGGTAGTGGCCAGCAGGGTCAGTAATAGCAAAATAGAAGCGATTTTGCTTAGGTTTTTAAACATTTCTCGATTCTCCTTGTAAGATGCTAACTTTTATTGATTTTCTTAGCTCACGGCGCCTGCGAACTACTATCTCAAGGCTATCCTCTCAAGATTACTAAAGTCTTAACAAAAGATTACCCATTTATTAACCCTCTTTACGGTTTCTCAATTCAAGATTAAGTTTTTAGAGGATACTACCCAATCTCTTTTTGTATTTCTGCCTATACGTCTTATAATTCTGTTATCCCTACCCAAGGATAGCGCTGGTGTCTATCCCAATTTTAACCACTAAACTGTATATCCCACCCCCCCGCTCACAACTCATCGCCCGCCCCCGGTTGACCGACCGCCTTAACCAGGCCCTGCGTGCGGGTTGCAAACTGATCCTGATCGCCGCGCCGGCCGGTTTTGGTAAAACCACCCTGTTGAGCGAATGGGTACACCAAAAGAAGGCGGAAGGCGGAACTCCACTGGGGCAGGGGCGGAAGGATGAAGTGGAAACCGATGTGACTCATTCTTCCGCCTTGATCCTTCATCCCTCCAGAGTGGTTTGGGTGTCGCTGGATGAATATGACAACGATCCGGTGCGCTTTTGGAGCTACATTATCACGGCCCTGGACAGGATCCAGGCCGGTCTGGGTAGAGAGGCTATGAGTCTGCTTCAGGCTACTCAGGCCCCTCCTATTGAGACCACCCTGACTGCACTGGTGAATACGATGGCCGATGTTGCCCATCAATGTGTACTCATTCTGGATGACTACCACCTCATTGAAGCGCAGCCCATTCACCAGGCCCTCACGTTTTTGCTGGAACACCTGCCCCCATCGATGCACCTCGTAGTGGCCAGTCGGACGGATCCACCGCTTCCCTTGACCCGGCTCCGGGTACGCAGTCAACTGGCCGAACTACGCGAGAGTGACCTGCGCTTTACCCTGGCCGAAGCTGTCGCCTTTTTCAATCAAATGATGGCCCTCAATCTTACCCCTGACGATATTATGGCCCTGGAAGACCGTACCGAGGGCTGGATCGCCGGCTTGCAACTGGCGGCCCTATCGATGCAGGGACGGGCGGACACAGCCAACTTTGTGCGTGCCTTTACCGGCAGCCATCGCTACGTGATCGACTACCTGGCGGAGGAGGTCCTCATCCGGCAGCCTGAGCACATCCAGACCTTCCTGCTCCAAACCTCTATCCTGGATCGTCTGCATGGTCCTTTGTGTGATGCGGTGTTGGATAGAAACGGACACAAAGAGGGAGGCAGAATTATCACCCCCACTGCTTTACCCCCTGAGGCCGCTGCCTCCAGCCAGGAGATTTTGACCTATCTTGACCAGGCCAATCTCTTTCTCATTCCCCTGGATGATGAGCGGCGATGGTACCGCTATCACCATCTGTTTGGTGATTTTTTAAGAGCATATCTGTGGCAAAATTCGCCTAAAGACGAAATAATGAGGCTGCATAAGCGGGCCAGCCGCTGGTATGCGGACAATGAAGTCATGACTGAAGCGGTCAGCCATGCCCTGGCCGCTGGCGACTCTGAGCAGGCCGCTCACTTGATTGAAGGAATGATGATTACCATGTTGACCAGCGGCGAAGTGATGACGGTGATAGATTGGCTGGCCTCGCTGCCTGAAGCCATGATTCGCACCCGGCCACGCCTTAGTTTGGGCCAGGCCTGGGCCATGGTCATTACCAGTCATTGGGATAAAGTCGAGCCATTCGTTCAAGACGCCGAAAGAGCGCTATCAGCTAACGAGTCCACCAACCAGTATAGCGATGATCCTGTCGCCCGGGGGATGTGGGGCGAGGTGGCTGCTATTCGGGCTATGCTGATGGGCATTCAAGGGGAAGCACTCAAGGCTATCGAACTCTGCCAGCAAGCCCTTGATCGCCTGCCAGTGGACAACTTGACCGTGCGCAGCATCATCACCACGAATTTGGGGAACGCTTATGAGCTCATCGGTGAGTTGGATATGGCCAGCCAGAGCTTTGCCGAGGCTATTTCAATGGCTCAGGCCAGCGACAACTTGATCATTGCCTTGTTATCTACCAGCAATTTGGCTCAGATTCGAGAAGAACAGGGAGATTTACACCGGGCCGTGGCCCTCTATCGACAAGGGCTGCAACTGGTCGAGGCGAAAACCAAGGAGCCCGGACGGCCCTCCCATATCGCCAAGGGAGTCTATCTGGGGCTGGCCGAGGTGCTGCGCGAACAGAATGACCTGGAAAACTCGAAACATTATCTAACAATCGCCCTGGCTTTGAAACCGCACCTGGATACCCTGGGTAACACAACAGCTATTGGTAACCTTATTTTGGCCCGGATATTACAGGCGCAGGGCGATGAAACGGGGGCCCGTCAGGCCATTGAACAAGCAACAGCAGACCTACCGGAATCATCGCCTATTTCCCTCTGGATATCCGCTGTTCAGGCCAGGCTATCTTTGCTACAAGGCAACCTGGCCGAGGCTGTTCAGTGGGCTCAAACCTGTGGCTTACCGTTAGATGAGTCATTCGATTATAATCGATATCCTGGCGAATATTCCACGCTTATGCGGGTCTTTATTGCCCAAGAACGGTTTACGGATGCCTTGGCCTGGCTACAGCGAATGGAATCGGCTACAGAGTCAACCGGGCGTAAGGGGCGCTTGTTGGAAATTTTGATGCTTCAGGCCTTGGCCTTGCACATCCAGGGTCACTCTAAGCAAGCCCTACCCCCTCTGGCTCGCGCCCTGACCCTGGGTGAGCCAGGTGACTACGTCCGTACCTTTGCCGACGAAGGCGCACCGATGGCCGCATTGCTTCGCTTGGTCAAATCTCAAGGTATGACTCCTGCTGAGGCGTATGTTGACAAATTGCTGGCTGTCATCGAAGCAGAGGTGCAGGAAAGCCTCTCTACCCAACCAACTGCCCCGTTTGTCTCTCTCATCGAGCCGCTGAGCGAGCGAGAACTGGAAGTGTTGGGTCTGGCCGCTACCGGCCTATCGAACCAGGAAATTGCGGATAAGTTGGTCATTGCCGAAGGGACCGTAAAAAAGCATCTACACAACGTCTTTGGCAAGCTCAACGTCCGCAGCCGCACCCAGGCTATCCTGCGAGCCAGGGAGTTGAAACTGTTATAGATTTATTCCATAGATTACAATCCCAATTTAGCCAGGTACACCCTGAACATCAGAGAAAAAGCGTGGTCAGGTTGCTTGAAACTAGCAATCGCTTCCTTCTCCGAATCAGTGAGTGTTCTGCCTCCATCACGGAGTTGTCGGTCACGCAACTCACGTAGAAATCGTTCAAACTGCTGCAACTGTTTGAGTCTGAGGTAATTCAATTCGGGACGATCCAACCGATATTTCTGAATTGTCTTGGCGCCTCTTTGTGAATCGGCCTTTGGCCTGATGTACTCGCTATCAAAAGCCAAGTGGTCAATGGGATTCTCTGATCGGTCGCAGGGATTCACACAATCAGAAACCGGTATCGTTGCATTTGGTAGCTTACGACGGTTGCAATCGTGACAACTCAAATACAGATTATCCCAAACGAAGGCCAAGAGGGGGTCTTCCGTCACCTCAATGTAATGATCAACCTCGCCGTCGGTTGCGCCAAATTTAAGTTCACAGTAAAAGCACTTGCTAAAGCTCATAGCCTTTAAAGCGTCACGAATTTCTCGGTGTCCGTACTGGCGAGAGTCGGGGTGCTGGTGCGGATTAGTTTCCCGCTTCTCAAGATAAGTAGCTAGTTTCTGTCAGGAAACCCCTAATCCGGGTTAGACCTGAATCACCAGAGGTGATATAGTTGTGGTGTAAAAACTTACACATCTGGAGGTCAAAATGCTCAGATTACGTTATACACCCGTGGA
>DAOUMU010000421.1:0-4169 GCA_034409055.1 Anaerolineae bacterium | reverse complement strand
TTCATTACCCGACATTGGAAATCAGAAACCAGGTTTTTCGCTTGCTAAGGCATTTTTGGTGCTCCAGAATGCTCAAAAAGCAACGATTAGCTTGGTTCAGGCGACAAAAAACCTGGTTTCTCTCCCCGTGTCGGGTAGTGAAATCACGTTTCACGTTTCACGTTTTACGTCATAGCCTAACGCCTCCGAAATTTGCCCGGCTGTCTCAACCACCTTGGGGCCCAGTTCCCCAATTAATTTTTCATAAGACACCCGGTGAGACGGTCCCAAAATATTAATCGCAGCCAAAACATGACCATCAATCTGCCGAATGGGAGCAGCCACAGATCGTAATTCCAACACCATCTCGCCGTTGTTATCTGAAAAACCCCGCTCCCGCACCAAAGCCAGGTTCTCCTTTAAGGCTTCTGGGGTGACAATGGTATTTTTGGTGTAAGACACCCAGGTGATGGCAGCCAGAACTTCGGCCACTTGCTCGGGGGGTAAGAAAGCCAGTAAGGCTTTCCCGGTGGCGGTACAATAGGCCGGCAGGCGAGAACCGATTGGCCGGTAGACATCCACCATGTGTTTGCTCCCGACTCGATCAATGTAAATAACTTCGTGGTCATCCAAAACGGCCAGATTGACCGTTTCCTTGACCTCATCGACCAATTGCCGCAAATAAGGGGCGGCCATCTGCCTCACCTCCAGGCTGTTCAGAACCACAAACCCCAATCGCAATACTTCCAGGGCAGGCCGATATAATTTTGTCTGTGGGTCACGTTGAAGATATCCCAGAGACTCCAAAGTAGATAACAAACGAAACGTGGTGGTTTTATTTAACTGAAGGTGCTGGGATATATCCGTCAGACTCAGAACTGGCCTTTCCTGGGAAAATGAAGATAACACGGATAAGCCCCGCGCCAGGCTTTCGACATAATAGGTTGAGGTTAAAGAGGACTCCGACGTGGATATCAACGAAATACCTCCACCTTATAATGGGCTAGTTATGATTTCACTGGAAGAAAATAGGTTTCTAGGAGCGAAACAATTATAATTCTAAATTGCTATATGTCAAATAAACCACCTTGAAATTACGTCGGGTAAGTTGCTAACTTGCCCGTAGCGCCGTTGACAATTTATCTCTCTCGTAGAGAGGGCATCCCTATACCCGGCCCCGCAAGGAATTGACAACAGCCTGATTTACTGCTATGCTTTCGCGGCAAATTACCCGATGCTTAATCCATCACGTAAGGAGAGGTTTATTTTGGCAAACAGTAGTATTGCTCTTTCAGATTGGGCCTTGATTTTGGGGGCGTCGAGTGGCTTCGGCGCAGCGACCTGCCGGGCGTTGGCCCACCGGGGGATGAACATTGTGGGCATCCATCTAGACTCTAAAGTGACATTACCCAATGCCAAGGCCGTGCAGGCCGACATAGAGGCGGCTGGACGCCAGGCCATGTTTATCAATATGAACGCGGCCAGTGCTGAAAAACGAGCCAACGCCATCGAGCGAATGGCACAAGCAGGGGTTAAGGTGAAGGTTTTGCTTCACTCCCTGGCCTTCGGCTCACTTAAGCCGATGGTCCCTGAGACCCGCGAAGCAGGTCTGGATCAGAAGCAAATCGAGATGACCCTGGACGTAATGGCTAATAGCCTGGTTTACTGGGTGCAAGATTTGGCTTGGGCCAATCTGTTCGCCGACGATGCCCGTATCTTCTCGATGACCAGCGAGGGCAACCAGCGGATTCTGCCGGATTATGGGGCCGTCAGCGCGGCCAAAGTGACCCTGGAGAGCCATACCCGCCAGTTAGCGGTGGAATTGGCCTCTCGCAACATCAAGGTCAACGCCATCCAGGCTGGCGTGACCGATACGCCGGCCTTACGCGCCATTCCTGGCCATGAGCAAATGATCGAACTGGCGCGACGCCGCAACCCTTACCATCGTTTGACCACGCCCGATGATGTGGCCCACGCCATCGCCGAACTCTCCCGGCCGGGACTGGCCTGGATGACCGGCAATGTCATCCGCGTGGACGGCGGCGAATTTATTGTTCCCTGAGTCATTCCACAACAATTTGTTCCAGAGGCAAGTTAGCAACTTGCCCTACAACCGAAATAAAACGGCCACCGGTTTAAGCGGTGGCCGTTTTATTTCATAATTTGAGCTACAGATGTATCTACCTGGTCTTGACGAATCGCCGGCGCAGATAGAAACCGGCCACAACAAAGCCGCTGCCCACCAGTAGATAGAGAATATAAGTCATTTCGATCTGGGTTGAGCCACCCGCTACAGGCAGAGTCGCCGGTTCGGCTGCTGGCGCGGCCGCTCCTTGATATACGCTTTCGGGCAGTAGGGACCAGTTTTGGACGTAGTACGCTTGTGGATCAATGGTGCCCTTGGCCTGGATATATTCGGTCATATAATCACGGATTTCAGACATTGATTTCCAGAGAACTTCGCCTTCAGTGAACATACTGTAGCCGCCACCGCCCCCAGCGCGATAGTTGTTGATGGCTAACACGAATTTTTGGTCGGGCGTCACAGGCTGACCCTGGTACATCAACTCGACCACACGTTCGCCGGCGGGTTTGGAGATGTCAATTTTATACTCAATACCACTGTACATATCCCAATTGTAATCCCTGACATCTCCGGCGACCAACCCTTCCGGGCCATTCGCTGGCGGGTTGTTAGGATCGTACTGAACCCAGTATTGGGCGTCGTGCTCCAGGGCGCGTTTCAGAATGTCTCCGGTCACTTCAAGTACATAGAGGGTGTTGTCGTACTGGTAAATACCATATACGTCGGCCATTGTGATAGGCCCTTGCTTGAATTGGCCGGTGTTGTTGAAAATCGCCGCCAGTGAAACCTCAGCCGGATAGCCCGCTTCCTCAGCCATCTTGAGTTGCACGGCGTTGATGAAGTCAGCCAGGGGGCCGTCCTGCCAACGCGCTTCGTAGGCGCCGGGGAAGTCGCCGGTGGCAGTGCCGATGGTGGAGCTGACATAGGCCAGCGCGGTATCCTGGTATGGTTTGGCTAAGTCGAGGATTTCTTGGTCAGGGGCGACCTCTGCGCTGCTCAAGAATTCACTCGCCTTTTCAGTAGCATTACCATCCGCATCAACCTTCAAGGTGACTTTGGACACACCACTACCCCACCTGTAAGGCTCAGCAATCAACACTCCGTTAATCATCGCCTGGGGAATCGTGGCATGGGCATGGCCGGCCAGGATAACGTCTATCTCTGGTACGGCTTCGGCTAATTTGATGATGAAATTCTGGTCTGGCACATCAGCATAGCCTTTGTCGACCCAACCGGTGTAGTCAGTAGTCCACGCTCCCTCGGCTCTGGTGTCGGCCGGTTCGACGTGGGTACCGCTGTGTGACAGGGCAATGATGACAGTCGCGCCTTCTGCCTTCATTTGGGGAATGTATGTCTTGGCAGTTTCTACTGCCTCGTCAAAGCGCAAACCGGCGATATTCTCTGACTTTTCCCACACGGGGATGCCGACAGTGGTCAAGCCCAAGATACCGACCTTGACTCCCTTCACTTCTTTAATAACGTAGGGAAGGTACTTGTCACTGCCGTCGGTGTTACGGACATTGGCAGACAGGACAGGGAATTGGGCTTCACTGATGAATTTATCCAATACCCCTTGCCCATAGTTGTACTCGTGGTTGCCGATGGTCATCGCATCGTACTTCAGCGCGTTCATAACGGCAGCCATAGGGCTGACTTCATCTGGTTTTTGGGTATTGTAGTAATAAATCAGCGGCGTACCCTGGATCGTGTCACCCGCGTCCAGCAGCAACAAATCTGGATCAGCAGCCCGTTCCTGCTTGACAAGTGTGGACACAACCGCCAGCCCCTGGTCAGCTTCTTTGTTACCAAAGAAGTCCCAGTTGTAGATGTGTCCGTGAAGATCTGACGTTTCCAGGATAGTTATCGTTGTAGGTTCTTGGGCGTTTGCCATGCCTGGTCCCGACAGGAGAACCAGGAAACATGCTACCAATATTAAACTTAAAATGCGCCTTGCTGTGATACTCATAAAGTTTTCCCTGGGTGTAAAACGCAAAAGATGGTAAATTTCATAATTTAGCCGGTGACAGAGGAGCAAGACCAAAAGTTAAGACGCTGTCACAAAAATCAGACCACTTGTGAACAGCCCAGTGGCAACGAGCATACA
>DAOUMU010000420.1:0-13864 GCA_034409055.1 Anaerolineae bacterium | reverse complement strand
TGTATGCTCGTTGCCACTGGGCTGTTCACAAGTGGTCTGATTTTTGTGACAGCGTCTTAACTTTTGGTCTTGCTCCTCTGTCACCGGCTAAATTATGAAATTTACCATCTTTTGCGTTTTACACCCTGTGTTGACCAGGGCAATTGCTGATGCTCCCACTCAAGTAGTGACTGTGGATGCCTGTGACGATTCCGATCTGGCGATCATCGGCCAGGCGCTTGTGACCAGTAACTGTCTCCCTTGTGGCGCGCTGGGATTGGCGCGGGCGTGGGTGAAAACACTTGTCGGCTCGCAGTCCATCGAATTAGCCCCTGTGTTAGTCGGCAGCCCGGCCCCGGTGCTTGTCGTGGCCGGCAGCCACCATCCCAAAACCCATACGCAGGTGTGTCGCTTAGTCGCTGAGCGAGAGGTGTCTGTCATTGATGTGGCCCAGGCGAAGAGATGGCTATGAGGCACAATGGCCGGCCATAGCCAAAGCCTTGTCGTCAGGCAGGTCAGTGGTCATTCGGACCCCGTTTGAGAAAATACAGCCTGCTCAATGCCATCAAGTATGCTCAATTGATGGCAAGCAATAAGAGTTTAAAGTGAAAATAACTGTTTTTGAGGTTTAAACACTTGACATCAGAACATATGTTCTGATATAATAGTCTTACCACTACTCGGGTGAGGCTATTTTATGACGGCTAAAAACTCACAGGGGGTAAAAAAAGTTATTGAAAGCGTGGCCAGGCTTTTTGTTGGCCGTTCCGCGCCGCACCGGATACCCACAGCTTTCAATTACAAACCACCGGCTGACATCTTGACCTTGCCGACCGGTTTTCGGCCATTAGATAAAGCGTTAGGTATTGGCGGGCTGCCCTGCGGCCAAATTACCGAATTGATCGGTTCCGGGGAAACGTCCTTGAGCGGTGGCGCCACCAGTATCGCCGCTCGCATCGCCTCAAAAGTGCAGCGCAAGCAACAAATTGTGGCCATCATTGATATGAGCCACGACTTCGACCCCTGGCAGGCCGAACGTTGTGGCTTGATAGCCCCCTACTTACTCCTGACCCGGCCCGATACAGTTTTTGACGCCCTCACCAGCCTGGAGAACGCCGCTCGTGATGAGGGCCTGGTGATTGTGGTTATGGGCGTCGTGGCCGATCTGCTCAGTCACGCGACGCCTGATCTATTAAAAACGCTCTTGCGCCGGCTGCGAAATATCATCAAGCAATCAAACAGCGTTTTTCTTTTTATAACCTCACCGCAAAAGAACGACCCCTTTAACCCGGCAAATTACCCGGCTGGCTTTCCCCTGATAGAACTGGCCGACGTGCGCTTATGGATTCAGGAAGAGACATGGACGCACAAAGATGGCATTGCCACAGCCTATAAAGCCAATTTAACGGTGATAAAAAATCGGCTGGCCATGGCCGGTAAAGGGGCAGATATCAAAATAAAATTCACCAACTCTTAATTCAAACCGCAGGAAAGTGGAGACACTTGCGCCTGCGCAAGTGTCTCCAATGCACCAACCCTATCTTTTGCCAGCTTTTCCCAACATGCTATAATATAGTTCGTAAATTGTAACTACCTACTATGTCATTCTGAACGAGCGCAGCGAGTGAAGAATCCCCAAGGTCTTGTAAAGTAGACCGCTTTTGGGCGAAAGTTCCGGAGATTCCTCGTCGCTGCGCTCCTCGGAATGACATGAGGGTAGGCAGTTACCGTAAATTTATCTCTTTCGTAGAGAGGGCATCCCTATGCCCGGCCCTCGCATGGGGATGTGGGGCCTGCGAAAAAGAAAATTCCTAATTATATCAAGTTATGTTGGGCAAGCTGCTAACTTGCTCGTATTACGAAGGAAGGAATGTTTTAAGCATATGATGGGAAACTCACGTCACCGGTTGGCGGCGTTAATTTTGCTTGCCTTTTTCTCGCTAAGCTGTGGCCTGGCTCAACCAATCATCGATAGAGTTAAATCCAGCAAAACCCTGGCCCGGTTGAGTTCAGACTCCAGTGAAGTAGAGGCTACCCGCCGTCGATTGCCAACACCTCGCCCCACTTTCACGCCTACGCCAGACTATACGGCTACACCCACAGACACGCCGACTCCGACGATTACGCCGATCCCCACCGAAACGCTCACCCCTGTTCCGACCGATACGCCTACGTCAACTTATACCCCTGCGCCAACCGATACCCCGGTTCCTACCAATACCAACCCTCCGCCTCTCCCAACAGAGACGTTTACGCCTGCCCCCACCCCGACACCGGACTACCTGTTTAAGATCGCAGAACAGGGGAACAGAGAATTCCAAAAAACAACGCATCATACCATCACCATTTATGTGGCCGCACTTGATGCCAATAACGTGCCCATTGGTGATTTGAAAATGGTTGGAAACCATGTGCCCTCTGGCAAGCACGCAGAAAGTCTCCCTAGCGACTGGAATTGGAGCACTGCTAATTGCCTGAATTGTAGTTACGTCAAACAGGGCAATCTCAAATTTGAACCAGGACCATACGAGGACGGCACCTGGAATGTTTATCTGGCCGATGGGAGTGGTAACCAACTTTCAGAGACTATACCCTTATCTTACTCTGCTGATCCACAGCAGTGGGTTTGGGACTTTTTCATTCTTCAGAAAAAGTAATGCGTAACTCCTAAAACAAATCTGGATTTTGTAAAAAAACAACTACGCCCCAACACGCTTACTGTTGGGGCGGCCTTACTTAATTGCCATATGTATACATCAGAAAAAAATCGGTTACAACAAACAGATCCTGTCACTTCTCCTTTGATCATCTTTGTGCTCATCAGCCTGATCCTGAGTTTGGGCTGTTCAGTAGGGGCGTTGGTGGTTCAGGCTCCAACTCCAACCCCGACCCCTTATAAAACGCCCAAACCCACCTTTACTTTTACCCCACCCTGGACGGCCACGTTCACCCCCAGCCCCACGCCGACAGAAACAGCCACGCCGACAGAAACACCCAGCCCGACACCTACCGAAACCCCGGCCGAAACAGCCTCTTCCCCCCCACCGGCGGAACAAGCTCCACCAGAAGAACCGGCAGAGCCCACCGCAACCCCCGCCCCTGAGGAACCTGCGACCACCCCTACGCCGGCCTATCCTTTTAATGTTGTCTACTATCAGCATGGTACCGGTTCGCCCGGTGAAACGCGCATCACCGGTTGGATCAGGGCAGATTATGGTCCCGGAAAATATAAGACGCTTTCCGGCTATCAAATAAAAGCCATCGCTCCGGACGGTAATACTTACTTAAGCGAGGTGTCCGGTCCGGGCTTTGGCGACAGCACCGTAAAGGGCACCAGTGATAACCATAATATGAATACCAAGTTAGAATTTCGACCTTATACTCCTGGCACGTATACGATCGTTCTGGTCGAGGGGGGAGTGCAGGTTTCACCAGAGACTGAACTGACTTTAAGTGCCGACCCGATGCAGTACGTTCATTTCGACTTTTTTAAATTAGAATAGTAATTTGAAAATTAATCCCATTTCTTTATACTAAAGTTTATCCGAAATAAAATGCAGTCGCCTTATATCATTTCGAATGGAGCGTAGTGGAAAAAGAAATCCTCAAACAGGTTGATTTTAAGACACGTTCTTGGGGATTTCTCGTCACTTCGTTCCTCGAAATGACATGCCCAAGGTTATTGTGTGTAAAATGGCTCAGGAGATTGACAATGATAAGCAATAAACAAAATACAATCATATGGATTTTTACGCTGCCGATTATATTGGCCCTTACTTCGATAGGCTGCGGTTTATCTGGTGTAGTGGCTAATCTAAGATCCAGTCAAGAGCCTACGCCAACCCGTACACCAATGCCTACCTTTACCCCTACCCCGGCTGGGTCAAGCTTTGTCGAAGATCTTTTGAGCACCCCCCAATCAGAAGCAGACCAGCCACAAGAGCCGCCCCCGACTGAGGTTGAAGTGCAACCTTCGGCTGAGGTCACGGAGCCTGAACCGACTGAACCCCCATCCACCCCCACTTCCGAACCAACAGCTACCCCACCCCCTACCTCCGACACAGTCACCGTAACCATCTTGCAAAATATGAATGTGCGCACCGGCCCTGGCACGAACTATACCATAGCCGGGCCGGGTCCGGCCGGGGAGTCATCCAACGTGGTGGGCCGTAATGCCGATAGCTCCTGGCTGCAGGTAGAATATCCGCTGACCGCCGACGGCACCGGATGGATTTATGCCCCCCTGGTGCAAGTGAATGGTAATCCCGAAATCGTGCCAGTGGTGCAGGTGGCTCCACCAGAACCGGTAGCCGCTGAACCACCACCCCAGGAAGAAGCCCCCCCACCCGCTCCAGAACCGCCCAAATACCAATTTACTCCTACGGGCTGGCATGCCTCTCACAATGCCGCTATTGTCCACTTCAAAGGCCGGATCAGAGATGAGAGCGGGAACCTGGTCAATGGCTTTAGTGTGTTGGTGAATAATGGTTCTTGGAGTGTGCTTGCTCATCCCACCGGGGCCAGTCATCATTATCCAGATAAAGGGGACGGGGAATGGGACGTGGTCATTCCTGACTTAAAGGATGGCATTGGTTGGTGGACCCTGGCGGTCGCCAGTTATGATTGTCCAAATTTTACGGCCGGTTTTGATGCTCAGTGTAAACAATACACCATTCTTTCTGAAGAGATCCCGGTAGAGGTCATTTATCCCGACGAAACCATTATCAATGCTGATTGGGTCTGCCACTGGGACTGCGACAAAGGGCTTTATACCCAGTCTTTCCGTCGTTAACGCTTACGACCAGAATCTATAAACTTTATCTCATCCTGGAGACACATTTTTGACCCATAAATCAATCACACCTGTTCTGTGGATTGGCTTGGCCCTGATCTTGGTCTGTGGCCTGGTGGCTATTATCGTTATCGGTACCTGGCAAGTCAGCCAAATTTTTAATAAGCCCGAGCCACTCAGTTCAATCAATCAACCTCAACCGACGGTTACACCCACTCTCAAGCCTCGTATCATCCGTACCCCGGTTTCCTCCCCGATCCCCCCTACGCCCCCACCAACAACCGAACCTGCACCCGAAGAAGAAACAGAGCCAGTCAAAGAAAAAAGCGGTGAGGAGCCAGCCAAAGAGGAAAGCGGTGAAGGGAGAGAGGCCAGTCCCCTGCAACTTTCCACAGAACAACTGCTTCTCCAGACAATTTTACCCGAGCGCGATCAGCGCCTGCTGGCCATGCGCCTGAAACATAAAGGACAAGATCTGCCAGAAGTTGTCCAGGAAACACCCCCTGATTTTCAATTGGGTGATACCGATACCTTCTGGGTAACAGACAATCAAAGAATACCCCCCCGTCAATTTCAGGTAACTGCTTCTTTAAAGTACATCACCGACCATTCCTATTGGTGGGTGCAAGATGGCTTTGATATTAACGAAGAGGCTCTAAAGCGTTCCGCCGAACGGTTTGAAAACAACACCTATCCTAATAATCGTGCTTTTTTTGGCAGCGAGTGGTCACCAGGTATTGATGCTGACATCCACATCCACATTTTTATGGGCGACGTGCCAGGCGTAGCCGGTTATTTCTCCGCCTCTAATGAATATGCCAGACTGGTTGAAACCTATAGCAACGAACGGGAGATGTTCTTTATCAACCTCAAAGCCATTTCCCCGGGCAACGATTATTTTGATGGCGTGTTGGCCCACGAGTTTCAGCATATGATCCACTGGTACCAGGATCGTAATGAGGATACCTGGGTTAACGAGGGCCTGAGCGAATTGGCTACCTTTATCAACGGTTATGGTACCAGTAATTTTATTGGGGCCTTCTCCAGTGCTCCCGATACCCAACTAACCAGTTGGGCCGATAGCCCCAACGCAGCCATTGCAGATTATGGGGTCAGCTTTCTTTTTATGGCCTACTTTCTCCAACGCTATGGCGAAGAGATTACCCAGGCGGTGGTCGCCAATCCCCAAAACGGTTTAGCTGGTTTCAATACCGTGCTGGCTGAACATGGTTTTACCGAACGTTTTAATGACATTTTCACCGACTTTCTGGTGGCGAACTATGTACAAGACTCGAATGCGGGTACGGGTTTGTGGGGCTATAGCAACCTTTCATCCAATCCTATGGCCCTCGCCGAGCGCTATAGTACCTACCCCCAAAACAAACGAGCCACCGTTTACCAATACGGTAGCGACTATATTGAGCTAACTGGTCACGGCGATGTAACCATCCAATTTACCGGCTCTACCCAGATCAAAGTCGTTGATAATGAAGCCCACAGCGGCGATTATCAATGGTACAGCCATCGTGGTGACGACAGCAACACTCACCTGACCCGGGCCTTTGATTTACGTGACGTTGACACGGCCACCCTTAACTATTGGACCTGGTATGATATCGAAGCGGATTGGGATTACGGCTACGTTGAAATCTCAACCGATGACGGTCACACCTGGACGATTCTGGCAACGCCCCACACTGCCACCGATAATCCCAGCGGCAACGCTTACGGGCCGGGTTACACCGGTCTCTCAGGGGAGGAGGCACCAACCTGGCTTGAGGAAAGGATTGATCTTTCCGCCTACACCGGCCAGGAGGTCCTGATTCGCTTTGAGTATGTTACCGACGATGCGGTAAACCGTCCCGGTTGGACGATCGACGACATCAGCATTCCCGAAATAGATTTCTATGATGATGTCGAAAGCGGCCTCAACGGCTGGCAGGCCGAAGGTTTTGTCCAGATGGATAATATTTTACCCCAAAAATTTTTAGTCCAGGTGCTAGAAATCGGCGATGAAATCGAGGTGAAACCAATAGTCCTCGACCCAACCAATAGGGGCACGCTAACCATTGAAGGGTTGGGGGCGACTGTTGACCAGGCCATCCTCATTGTCAGCGGCTTGACTCCTGTGACTACTCTGCCTGCCAGCTACGAGTATAACCTTGCTCAGACAGAATAAAGACCTGCTTTTCAACCTCACAATTATTACCATTCCTGGAGATAATCCATGAAATGGAGCCGGATCGACTGGCTGGCCATTTTAACCCTGTGTTTGATGCCTCTCTTCTACTTTGCGCCTGTCGTTTTCCTTGGACAGACATTTTACTTTCATGACATCTCCATTGATTACGTGCCGCTCAATGCTTTCAACACCCGGACGACCCTTCAGGGTGAACTGCCCCTTTGGAATCCATACCTGGCCGGAGGTTTTCCCCTGGCCGGACAAATCGAGGCTGCCCCGTTATACCTGCTGAACCTCATTCTGCTCTTGCCCCTGCCAATCACCACCACCCATACCTGGTATATTGTCATTCACTATATGCTGGCGGGCGTTTTTACCTACCTCCTGGCCCGGCGTGGTCTGCACCTGGGGCCAATGCCATCCCTGATTGCGGGATTGACATTCACCTTTAGCGGCTCGATGATTGCTCAGTTGACCAACTTCACCCTCGTGTCAACCCTCGTCTGGATGCCGTTGATCCTCCTTTTATACATTCGCGCCCTCGATGAATCGAAGATAATTTATGCCGTTGGCGCTGGCCTGGTTATGGCGGTCCAGATCTCAAAATCGCACCCACAGATCGTGCTGTACACGGCCGGGATTCTGGCCTTATACGCTCTGTTTGCTGTGGGCATAGATTTTCGGACGAGGAGAAGTATCCGCTCTTTGCTCCCGCTGGGGATGTTGTTGGTGATCTTTGTAGTCAGCGCGGGATTATCCGCCTACCAACTATTTTATACGTTTGAGTTGATTGAACAATCTGACCGTTCGGGGGGGATCACTTACGATATGATCACGATTTTGTCTTATCCCCCGCTCTACCTGCTCAAGTTTCTAGTGCCTCACTTTTGGGGCTCGTTTGAGAATTATGCAGGCAACGGTAACTATACCGGTATGCATGCTTACGCCGGTATCCTGCCCCTGATTTTAACGCCCTGGGCCTGGCTGAAGCCGAAAGATTGGCGGGTTTGGTTCTTTACCACCCTCCTGTTCATTTGCCTCCTGCTCAGCTTTGGCAAGTTTACCCCGCTTTACGTCCCTTTACAATACGTGCCGGTGTTTAACTATTTCCGCGTGCCGGCGCGATGGCTCTTTCTGGTGACGTTCTGTCTGGCCATATCGGCCGCTTACGGAGCCCAGATCCTCATAAACAAGAAGGAACAGGTTAAAACGAGCCTTGAGAAACCGGCCCGGCGGGTTGGCATGGTGGTTTTGTTCGCTTTTATCGGCCTGTTGCTGATGAGTGGTGGTATGGTGCTGGGGGATACGGCTGAAAACGCAAACGCCTGTCAGACAGAGAATTGCTTCTTCTGCGGCTGGCGTCCTCGGTGTATTTTTGCCAACCCCAAAATTCAGATTGGCTATTATTTTCTGATGGAACGCAAGCCAGAGGAACGCAATTACTATATCTTCGAGCGGGTGCCGAGTAATAGTGTTGAGGTCGAAAGGCAACGAGAAGAGGAAGCCTTCCGGCAGCGAGTCCGGCTGGCCTATGCGGACATGCAACAATCGTTGGGCCTTTTTTTACTGGTGTTGTCGCTGGGCTTGAGCCTGGTCTTCGCGCGTTGGCAAAACTGGATCAACAGAGGGATGTTTGGGGGGCTGGCAGCATTAATTGTTCTGTTTGATATGCTGACCTATGGCGGTCTCCGGCTTAATCCAACCACAGATGCCTCTTATTTCTTAAAGGAGCCGGACACGGTCCAATTTCTAAAGCAGGTCGAAACATCTGAGCCTTACCGTGTTTTTCCGACCATTACCTGGGTGCCCCACCCCCACAACGTGGATTATGTCCTTTCGACCTTGCATTTTAACATCCCCTCCCTATACGGCATCGAGTCGATCGAAGGAGGATTAACCCTGCCCCTTAGACGACACACAGCCTATATGAAGCGGGCTGTCGGGCGGACAGGCGGCCTGCAGATGTTGGGCATTGCCAATACAAAGTACGTGATCACCGAATGGGAACTTGAAGGCCAGCCTGACCTGGTTTTGCGTTTTGAGGGGCAGAGCCAAAAAATTTTTCAAAACTTGCTGGCCTTACCTCGAACCTTTGTCGTACATCAGGTGGAAGTCTTACCCAACGATGCGACCATTCTGGAGCGTTTAGCCGATCCTTCATTTGACCCGGCGAATGTGATTATTCTAGAAGAACAGCCCTCTGAGGCATTGCCTCCGACCCCACCCCCAATGCCTACCAGGGCAGAGATTGTAACGTATAAGCATAACCAAGTCACAATTAATGTCAATACAATGGGGAGTGGCCTGCTATTTCTATCAGATGTCCATTATCCGGGCTGGAACGCCTATGTAGACGGTGAACGCTCGCATGTTTATCGGGCGAACTATCTGTTTCGGGCCGTTGAAGTTCCCCCAGGGAAACATACGGTCGAATTTCGCTATGAGCCACGCTCATTTTGGCTAGGATTCAGAATTTCAGTGCTGTCGGCGATATTGGTTGTAGGGGGGATAACATACCAATGGGCAAAAACTCGATCTTACCTTAAAAAGACTTGACAAACACAACAATTATATGTATAATGTATGTGTAATCAAGCTAAACAAGAGGTACTCTCCAATGAAACGGGTACAAGTAATCCTAGAAGAATGGCAACATCAATGGCTCACCGAAGAAGCTGAGCATCAATCCATCAGCATGTCCGCTTTACTGCGGCAGCTTCTGACCGAGGCCATCGAGCGTCGCCAGGCACAGGGGTGGGAAGATGACCCGCTATGGGGTATCATCGGCCTGGCCGAAGGGCCCGACGACGGCATCACCAGCGAAAATCTGGACCAGTTTCTCTACCGTCCCGATTGGCACAATCGTCCTATGTTAAAGGTGGCCGAAGATGACCCCAGTGATAGCTGATACCAGTGGCTTATATGCCCTGGTAGATCGTAAAGATCCCCATCATGCGCAAGCGGCCACCTTTCTCAAGGCCCACGCGGCCGTCGGCAGCCTGTTGGTATCAAACCATGTTTTCGACGAAACCATGACCACGGTCAAGGCCCGGCTAGGGATGAAGATTGCCCTGCAATTGGGCATCCGTCTCCGTAACAGTCGCTTTGTGGAGATGGTGATCTTCTCGGCGGCTGAAGAACAGGAGGTCTGGCGTATCTTTAGCCACTATACCGACAAAGAGTGGAGCTATACCGATTGCGCCTGCCTGGCTCTGGCCCGGCAGCGCGACATTCAGCAGGCTTTTAGTTTTGACCACCACTTTACCCAAATGGGGTTGGTCAGGGTACCCTGATTCCTAATCTTTCATAAACTTCGCCCCTACCTCGTAAACAGCCCGTAAATATTGTTTCAGTTTGGCTTCTGAATCCTCGGCTTCAACCAACGTCTCATACATCATCAGCGCGCCTTGCCACCCCTCCGTATGCCAGGAGACACCGTCCGGCAACGGTTCCTCTACCAACTGCTCAGGCCAGGGATAAGCACTACTGTAGAAATAAGGATTGGGTAGGCCTTCATCACCGGTTGAGAAGCCGAAGTTGAGCTGCTCGTCGGCATATCCCTCGTCAGCCGGGTCTACTCCCGGCACTTTCCGGCCGGAGAACCAGACCAGAGAAAGGTCAAAATGGTGAGGCCAGAGTTGAACCGGGCTGGTTTCGCCGGGCAACTCGGCTTTAAATTCTTTAAAAATAGCATCAATCTTGCGCGCTGTTGTCCAATAGGTCTCCACCACTGAGGTGTCATAAACACCAGGGGTGGTGTCTGTAAACAGGCTACGGTCGATGTCGGGCTGAATCCCCATCTCGTCCAGGGCTGCCAAGACGGTCTGGCAAAATTCCTGGGCTGATTGACCGTTTAACGGTCGCTCCCACTGCTCCCTACGGGTGGTGGTGATGATCACCTTATGTACCTGGAAATCCAGCCACATCTCAAAAGTAGCCTGGCCGGCCTCTGGAATGGGAACGGCTGTTGTGGTTAAGCCGCTATCTCCCACCCGCAGGCTAACATGCCACCAATGTTTTTGCGGCGGGGTCAGCGCCCGGCGGATTTTACCCAGCACCTGGGCATAAATATGAATCGTGTCGCGCGTTGGTTGCCAATCGGCTAAAGGCATCGCTGAAAAAACTGCCTGTGACATAAATTTGACCTCCAAAAATATATATTGCTCTTAAGAAACAGGCTCCAATTTCAAAGATCGGCTGACAGTCTGCGCCAGTTGGTCGAGGCTCAAGGGCTTCTGCAACCAGTCCACAATCCCCTGTGCTAATAAATCTTTGGCCTCTGCTTCTAGAGGGTAGCCGGTCAGGACCACTACTTTGATCGCTAAATTCCGCTCACGCAAGGCTTGAGATAAGGCCACACCATCCAATTCTGGCATAGTCACGTCCGTCAATACCAGGGCAATTTCGTCCCGGTACTGATCACACACCGCCAATGCTTCTCGGCCATTGGTGGCTATCAACACCTGATAGCCCAGGTGCTCTAGCATAGATTGGGTGACTTCCAGCATGACTGTATCGTCCTCGACGAGCAAAATCATCTCGCCATGCCCACGGGGCACCTCTACCGAGGCTGTTTGAGCAGAGGCATTGTGCGAGAGAGGCAACACAGGAAAATAGAGGGTAAAAGTAGTTCCTTGCCCCACCTGACTTTCTACGTTAATGTGGCCTTCGTGCTGTTTGACAATGCCATACACCTGAGCCAGACCCAATCCGACCCCTTCACCCACTGCTTTCTGGGTGAAGAACGGTTCATAAATATGGGGTAATACATCAGGCGGGATACCGGTGCCCGTATCCGAGACAGACAGGGCCAGCCAATTGCCCGGCAGCATCTCCGGGCATGGCGGTCGTTCGCCAGCAGTGAGGTCGAGGGAGGATAACCGAAACTGCAACGCTCCCCCTGTCAGCATTGCATCTCGAGCATTGACCGCCAAGTTGGCCAGTGCCTGCTGTATCTGAGTGGGATCTGCTTTGAGCATATATTCACCCGGCTCGATTTCCAGACCAATACGGATATCTTCCGGGATGGTGCGTTCCAACAGTTTGAGGGTTTCTGTGAGAAAGGACACCATGTCCATTGGCCGCTTTTCGATGATGGACTGGCGGCTAAAGTCCAGAATCTGGCGGATGAGGTGAGCCGCCCGCTGACTCTGTTGCACGATCCGTTTCAGATCCAGCCTGGCCGAATCAGGGATATTGGGGGCGATACGAACCAACTCAGCGTAGCCAATGATACTGGTCAGGATATTGTTGAAATCGTGAGCAATACCCGCCGCCAGTTGTCCCACCGCTGCCAACCGTTCCTGCTGCTGGATACGTTCCTGGACCTGGCGGGCCTCAGTCACATCGCGCAGCACGATGACCCATCCCTTGGCTTCCAACTCTGCAACTATGGACCGGATGGCTACCTCAAACACGCGCCGAGGCAGACCAGTAAAAACCACCTTCTGCCAGGGGCCTTGATCGGACGAGGCTAACAGTTCGGCCAAAGCTTGTTCTCCCAGGCGGGTTAGAACCTCTCCCACCTTCACCCCGGCCAGGGCGGTCAGGTATGTCTGTGCCGCCGGGTTAGCCAGCTTAACCCGGTGCTCGGTGTCTAACAACAAAATTCCTTCCTGGACCGTGTCCAGAATCTGCTGCACTTGCCGGGCCTGTATCCGAGTCTCATCAAGCAGCCGCGCATTCTCAACAGCGATAACGGCCTGAGTAGCAAATAACTCCAACAGCTTGGTTTCTTCCTCGTCAAACGTTCCTGTTTTTTGATCAAAGACGTCGAGCACACCAATGACTCGATCCCCCTGCTTAAGAGGCACCCCCAATATCCGGCCAATGGGATCAGCCAAGATAGGCACCTGTCCTTCCCAGTGACGGTAATCAGCAATCTTCATCGGTTTCCCCGTTTGAGTAATGCGGCCTGACAGTCCCTCCCCCATACAGAGCGTGGTACCGAGGTGATCGTTCGGTTGATTATGGTCAACCACCAGTTCCAAGGTTTCACCATCGGGTTTGACCAGGAAGAGTCCTCCCATGCTGGTCCCCAGCAACTCAGTTGCCCGGCGCACAATGGCCTGAAGCAAGGTCGAGAGATCAGGTTGGGCATTGATCTCCAACGAGGTCTTATACAATACCGCCATCTCCCGGGCCCGGCGAGCCAACGCCTTCTCCGTGCGCTTACGCTCTATGATTTCCTGTTGAAGCTGTTCATTGGCGGTTCTAAGTTTAGCGGTCCGCTCGGCCACTAACTCTTCCAGATGATCCTGATATTTTTTTACCTTCTCCTCAGCCTGCTTACGTTCGGTAATGTCACGGCTGATCCCCACCAGCCCGATGATCTTACCCTGGTTGTCTCGCAAAGGTACTTTGATGGCTGAATACCAACGCACATTGCCGGTGGGGTCCAGGGCCGGTTCTTCGTGGTTGATCAGTGGTTGACCTGTCCGAATAATTTCTCGTTCGTCGGCGTAATATTGCGCGGCCATTTCTGGCGGATGAAAATCAAAGTCTGTTTTGCCAGCCAAATCTTCCGGCTTTGTCATCCCCATAGAATGGGCTGTGGCAATATTACAGATAACAAACCGGCTTTCGATATCTTTGATATAGATATAATCCGGCAGGTTGTCTATCAGGGTGCGTAACAGGTTACGTTCATACGCCAGCGCCTGCTCTGTCTGCCTGCGCCCGGTTTCTAATGTTTCCAATTCAGCAATTCGCTGGCGCATTGCTGCCAATTCACTGATCAGTTGTTCTTTTGTCTTATCCGTATCCTTCATGGGGTAATCCTAATCCTAGCAGGCTGTCGGAGAAGTCGCTTTGTAGCGGCATAAAACCCGTCATTGCGGCCACAAGTCATTATATCTGGGCAAAAAACGGTGGTAGCGGACTTTCTGGAGCCGGTAAAGCGTCCATTCTCA
>DAOUMU010000419.1:0-31064 GCA_034409055.1 Anaerolineae bacterium | reverse complement strand
ACCACGTAAAACGTAAAGCGTAAAACGTAAAAGTGAGCCGTAGATAAGACATTACGCTTCACGTTTTACGTCACCTGCCCTGTGGGTTCACGAGTTGGCTGGCGACATCAAGCGGAAGTTACTTTTTGCCCCGCTGGCAAGCCAAATTCTGGTTTGATGAAATCTATGTCCTGGGTGGTTCAGGCTTCCTGGATCCGAATCCTATCATCGGGGTGTCCTCCCACATCACCTCTGGTCAGTTGCTATTCTTCTTGATCTCCGCAGGTATATACCCCCTCCAATCAAGGTAAAGAGAATAACCATCAAGCCTCCCTCAAGAACCGGTGCAAATAACCATCCTCCGCTTGAAATCGTAATCAAGTCATCCAACATAAGAGCGCCGACAAAAGTGCCGCCGGCGGTTTGCATCAACACGGCCGGCCACACGGAGTTGGTTAGAATCCTGATCTCACCATAGACGATAGAAACGGCAATCGTTCCCAGGAGGAAACGTGGCAGAAGCGTCGTCAAGCTTTCTGTGGTGTAGGGTGTGATTGCGGCCAGATACGGAACATGCCAGAGACCCCAAATAAGACCTACCAGCGCGTGGGCCACAAAAATATTCAACCCAAGCGTATACATCTTGGGTGCAAGATACCCCCGGAAACCAAACTCTTCAAGGATGTTGGTGAGGATTTGAGAGACGAGCAGCAGGATGAATGCTTGAACGAACATCTCGAACGTGGCGGAAGAAGAAAAAGAGATAACACCTGCCGCCAAACCTATCACCACAATAAGCATGGCACAAAGCGGATAAACCAGGATACTGATGGCATACCATACTCCGTTGCCCTTAAACGCCGGTTTTATGCCCAGGTCTTGCCATCCATCCCCGGCGAATGCACGCAACAGAAACGAGATAACAAACGGCGCAATGATCCAGATGCCCATCCCCATCCCCTCCGAGGATGGTGGGCTACCGGTCGGTGCATCTATCCACCGGCCTAACCAGCCACTCGCCAACACCAGAATAGTAAAAATTATCAAATTACGGGTGGTGCGTTTGTTGGTTTGAGTCTTCAATTGGAATTCTCCTTATGCATATAGAATACCCTGTGCCCGGAGCCACTCCTCACAACGCTTTAATCCGTCATCAAGCGAGACTTTCGGTTTCCACCCCAGGTAATCTTTGGCCTTTTGATTGCTGATCCAACCCCGTCCACAATTCTGATCGACCAGGAAACGCAGGTTGTAGTGGGAGAAGAACGGAGAAAGTATGGCGGCAATAGGCTTGGCCACCCAGCACGGAATACGCCTGGCCCGCTCAGTCGGAATCATTTTCATATATCCGCCAAAAAACTCGGCTCTGGTTACCGGCCCATCACTCAAACCGTTGAATATCTCACCAACAGCCCGGGGATGCACGGCGCACAACACCAGCAAATCTATCAGGTCGGTGATGTAAATGGGGTAGAAGGTGCCTTTGCCGCCGCCAATCAACGGCATCTTCCCGGCCCTGGCCCATTCTATCATCCGCCCCGTCCAGTCGTATGCCTCCGGCCCATACGTTACCCCGGGACGAACAATTGAATAAGCCAGCCCTGTTTTCTGGCCGATCTCCCGGATAGCCGCTTCGGCCTGTATCTTGGTATCTCCATAAGGATCGCCGAAGGGCTTCACCGGCCTGGTCTCATCCACATCTGTATCTCCTTGCAGCCCGTAAACAGCAATACTGCTGGTGTAGACAAAACGCTCCACCCCGGCTGCTGCCGCGGCTTGAGTCAGATGGCGGGTGGCGGTGACGTTAATCGCTTCGGCATCTTTGGCTGAACCTCTGCCAAGCACCCAGGCGGCGATATGCATAACAATTTGGACATCCTGCCCGATGATTTCGGACATTCGAGCGTGATCGGTAATGTCTCCCTGCATAATTTCTATGCCCAATTCCTTGAGCGCGTCGCCTTTCCCCGGCGTGCGCTCCAAAGCTAAAACATGGGCGCCTTCGCGATGCAGCCTGCGAGCAACATGTCCGCCAATAAACCCCGTTGCGCCCGTAACAAATACACGTTTTCCAGACAATGAATTCATTATGGTTACACCTCCAAATTGCAAGACCTTTTTTGGGTCTAAATTGTGGCGCGATTGTCTGCGTCAAATTCATATTCATTATAAGGAAACGTTTCCTTGTTGTAAAGATTCCCCATTTTTCCCAAAAAACTACTGTTTGTCTTGCCGACCAATGACTATAGTCTAACGTAGGGATTCCGTATAGTAAGAAAGGTTGACAATACCTGATGGCAGGGTTATACTTACTGGTATAATCGTCGAAGGTGACTGTTGGAAGACACCCCAACCATGATTGCAACTTCTACCAATTCAAAAATTCTCTGGCAAAAACACCTGAGCGCATAGTTTTGCGCGGGTGTTTTTTTGTTTTTTAACACTTTTAATCCCTCACTGCAAAAGTGACCAATAATAACTTTAAGGAGGTTATTTTTAATGGACTCAGGGATGATTGGAAAGATAGAAAAGGCAATGCTCTACGCACAGGAGCCAGAGCGTATTACCTTTGAGAGATTTAGGGTTACCTTTCAGGGTGACCATAAGCAGCACGAGATTAGTTATGACAACGGTCAGTGGAGTTGCGATTGTCACTTTTTTGAAGCCCGGGGCGTTTGTTCTCACGTAATGACCCTTGAACGACTATTGATTGGTTCTGTAAAACCGGCCGAAGCCGTACCAATGCCGGCTTAATAAAGAAGCCATTTGGCTTTGTCACAGCCGCTACCAAGGTAGCGGCTTTTTTTGGCCAACAGACCTGTTTTGTCTGAATCTATCCCCAATGGTAAAATATCCTCTATGCTCAAACATTGGAAATTCTGGGTGGGCGCTGCTATTAGCGCCCTTTTTCTTGTTATTGCTCTGCGTGGACTCGACCTGGATCAGGTCTGGCAAGATGTACAGACAGCCGATTATTGGTGGATTCTGCCCGGCGTGCTGGCCTACTCTATCGGCGTATGGGCCCGAACCTGGCGCTGGCATTACCTCCTACGGCCTATTAAACGTATTCCCACGGCCACGATGTGGCCCATTGTTGTGATTGGGTACATGGGCAACAATGTCTACCCCTTCCGCGCTGGCGAGGTAATCCGGGCCTATGTCCTAAAAAAGAAGGAAGGAGTTAGCATAAGTGCCAGTATCGCCACCATTTTGGTAGAACGCATTTTTGACGGCCTGGTTATGCTGCTCTTCGTTTTTATTACCTTGCCCATTGTGCCGGGTTTACCGGCCTGGCTACGACGAACCGTTATTCTGGCCAGCCTGGCCTTTTTTGGGGCTTTAATCGTATTTCTGGTTATGGCCGCTCAAGCCCGTACCAGTCGCAGCTTATACCAATGGGGCATCGGTCGTTTTGTGCCAACTGCTTTGCAACCCAAATTCCTGGCCCTGGCCGACAGATTTATGGAAGGCTTAAGCAGTTTGACCAGCTTCCGAGATATTTTGATGGTATTTCTTACCTCGGTGGTGGTTTGGTTATTGGAAACGGTAAAATATTGGTTCGTGATGCACGCCTTTAATTTTATCGTCAGTTTCTTCGCCCTGATGCTGATGAACGGGGTGGTCAACCTGGCCACCACCTTGCCTTCTGCACCGGGCTATATCGGTACTTTTGATGGTCCCGGTATCGAGATATTAAAAGTCTTTGGCGTTACCCCGGCGGTTGCGGCTGCCTACACCCTGGTGCTCCACGCCGCGCTGTGGTTACCCATCACTTTGCTCGGTTTCTGGTATATGGCCCGTGAAAGTTTGAGTTGGCAAGACTTTGGCCAGGCGGTGGCTGAATCGAACGTTGAGCCTGTCGACAGCAAACCTTCGACGGACACAGAGCTTTCTCAAATACCCATTTCCCCAGACCTTCCCTCGGGTAGAGGCGTTTGAGGAACATTTCTTTTTTTGGAAAATGGCTCACCTTGGCCTAGCCCCCAAGAACTTTCTCGGTGATACTCACCTCTGTTCAGCGTATATTATACAAGCCTACGATGGATAAACGTATCTTATGAAAATTGCAATTATTGGGGCCGGGGTGGCCGGTCTTGCTGCTGCTTACGATCTGGTCGGGGCCGGGCATGCGGTCACTATTTATGAGGCCGCTGCTGTTCCCGGTGGTCTGGCCGCCGGTTTCAAATCTGAACGGTGGGCCTGGCACCTAGAGCATTTCTATCACCACTGGTTTCAATCTGATCATGACGTTCTGGGTCTAATTGACGAAATCGGCCAGGGGGATAAGGTGTTCTTTCCCCGGCCTGTTACCTCCCTTTATGTTGATGGCCAGATTTATCCGTTCGACAGCCCGCTCCGGATGCTTCTATTTCCCAAGCTGTCCCTGATTCCCAAACTACGCTTTGGTTTGGTGGGCCTCTATCTACGTCTGACCAAAAACTGGCCAGCCCTTGAAAGCGAAACCGCCCACGATTGGCTGATTCGTACGATGGGCCAAACGGCCTACAAGATTTTGTGGGAACCTCTGCTGGTGGGCAAATTTGGTGATTATTATAAAGAAGTGAACATGGCCTGGTTCTGGGCGCGTGTTCATAAGCGTAGCCCTCGCTTGGGCTATTTCGAGGGCGGCTTCCAGGCTTTTATCGATGCGCTCACCGGCAAGATTCGTGAGCGTGGCGTGGATATCCGCCTCAACACCCCGATCGGTGAGATAACCCCGTTACCTGATGGTCACTTCCAGATTCAGGGCCAGTCTAACAGCGGAGCGCGTGGTGAGAAACCAACCGAGGTCTTTGACCGGGTTCTGGCCACGGTTTCACCACGACTGTTAAGCCGGTTGGTGCCCACTTTACCGGAAGATTATCTGGCTTCCTTGAAACAACTTAAATCGTTGGGGGCAGTGGTCTTGATCCTGGCTCTCAAACACCAACTGACCGACCGACACTATTGGATCAACCTACCCAAAGATGAGGGTTTCCCTTTCCTGGCCCTGGTCGAACATACGAACTTTATTGACCGTCGTCACTACGATAACGACTACCTTATTTACTGCGGCGATTACTTACCCCCTGACCACGAATATTTCACCTTATCCAAAGCCGAGTTGCAGGCCCGCTTCCTGCCGGCCCTGCCTCGGTTCAATCCCAATTTTGACGAAAGTTGGTTGAAAGAAAGCTGGCTCTTCCGGGCCAAATATGCCCAACCGGTGCCACCCCTCAATCATAGTGCCAACATCCCTCCTCTACAAACGCCTATTCCCGGCCTGTATTGGGCCAGTATGAGCCAGGTGTATCCCTGGGATCGGGGCACCAATTACGCCGTTGAAATCGGCCGGCAGGCCGCGCGGCTGTTGATGGATTGTCAGTAGATAAGACAATTTTATTTCAAGTGAGTCATGGGACTAAGAGATAAAGCTGAAGTCAAACATTTCGTTAAAGTTGCGCAGGCATATTGCAGCCACCTTGAAAACCCCACAAGCGAAAAAGAGACTTGGATAAAAAATATATTGGTTAGCTTGTCTCAACTTTATGCTGCTGGCCATACCTTACCGGAAGTAGATGTTTCGGTTGTTGATTATGGTGGAGAAGATTTTGAGATTAGTGCTCAAGAGTGGCAAAGCATATATCAATCCGCTGCGGATATACTCGGTGAGGCTCGCTGGTATTGGCATCATTATGATCCGAGTGAGGCTCCAAGCGACAATGAATCTCCTGTAACGGGAGATTTAGCCGATGATTTGGCAGATATTTATGGAGATATGAAACCTGGGTTACGCGCGTGGGGCAGAAATGTGGATGAATATCTACCAGAATTTATTTGGACCAGGCGAGAGACTTTATTTTCATCGCATTGGGGCATTCACGCAGTAAATGCGCTTCGAGTGTTACACCCATTAGTTTTCTTACGTGGTTTGGGAACAGATGATTAGGCTAGTTTCCAGTACAAAACGTAGGCAATCCCTATGCCTTACCACTGGCGCATAGGGATGTGCTCTAAAAAAGGGTGTTTAACATGCAACTTCCCAACTGGGTATTCAACCTATATAACGAAGGGCAAGGTATCCCCCGAAAACTGGCAGAAGGAATAAGGGCCCGTATTTTCGCCGGGGAAAATGTCATGCTTTCCGTGGTGCGAATTGAACCCCACTCGACTGGAAAAGTCCACAGTCATCCCGAAGAACAATGGGGAATCTTGTTAGAAGGTGCATGTATTCGCCTTCAGGGTAACGAAGAAGTCCCGGTGAAAGCGGGTGACTTTTGGCATACACCTGGCGGTGTACCACACGGCATTCGCACCGAAACCGTCGGAGCGTTACTGTTAGACATCTTTAGCCCACCACGGCAAGATTATCGGAGCGTCGGTGAAGGCTTCGGACAGGCTAAAGTAGAGCTATCATAAATAGGATTTCTGTGTCTTTGGAGGCAGCAGTTGTCAGTCCCAGATTTAGAAATTCTCAAGTCAGCTATCCAAAAGACTTGGTCGGGCAAGCCGAGTGATAAAGCAAAAAGATACGTTGGTCAATTCTTTGAAGCCACGCGTCTTGGCACAAAGATAACCGCTAAAGTTGTCGGTAATTACGGTGATTACACCGTTTCTATTCAAGTTGATGGAGATAACGTATTAACGGCTTGTAGTTGTTATATTGGCAAATACGGTTACTGCCATCATTGTGAAGCCCTCGCTATCACCTTTCTAAATGATGTCAGTCAGTTTAAGGAAATCAAGCAACGAGATTTGAAGGAAATCAGAGAATTAGCGGATTTGCAAGAATATCTACGAGGCGTACCCCTGGATGATTTAATCAAAGAACTGAAAGCAAAAGGTATTACCCAGAAAGCATTTGCAGAAAGTATCGGGATGAGTTCACGCCATTTATCAGCCATAAAATCGAGTGAAAGAAGGAATCGATATTTTCACGAATTGGGAGCCACGAAACTGGCTTGCTTGTGGGTATTGGAGAAATTTGGGAAAGGGGAATGAATTGTGGAGGAGCAAGCAGATCCAGTTTGGGAAAATAAGTGAACCAGCTACTATTACCCGATTATTGTCTTAAAGTTCATATAGGGGACTGCTTCTCGTAAAAATTGTTCGCTATACCACGAATCAAAATCTTGAGCTGCCCCTTTAGCTCGTAGGTCACCCCTTGGCAAATTAAACGAATGCTCAGTTGAAACAAAAGAGCGGTCGATATCGGCCGTTTTTTGTCTACGGGCCAATGTAAGGTTACTAACACAGAGCCAGGCGGCTCGTCGGTCAGCATCTCCACTATTTTTTTGGTGTTACATCAGGTAGCGTACTCCGTCAACACTTTATTGATTTCATCGGTCAGGGCTTGTACAATATCCATCGCTATGGTTCCCTATCGGTTGGTTATGGGCGGTCGATGGGGTCAAAAATAATGGGACAAAGGGCATGGTGATTAACTCCCCCTTTTGTTGTATTATAAATAGTACGACACGATTCTTATTAAACAAGCCTGCCACTAAATTAAAGCATCCAGATTATGAAAATTCGTTCCATAACGATATTTGTCCCTTTAACCTGGCCTTTTGAAGAAGGCGCGATTGCTAATGCCGGTCGTTTTTTAACCGATGCGAGCTTACGTTTAACTGAAGCAGGCTTTGAAGTGCAAACGGTTGGCCTGGCTACCCCCCCCTTCTTGGATGTGGTGGGTGACCCTGATACGCTGGTCTTGCTTGAATTTGCTCACGCCCTGGAAGAGGCAGCCGAAAGGTACAGTATCGATTGTGTGTCGATAGGACCGGTCGTGGCCACCACCCCCTTAGCCCTGCTGATGTCCATTCATGCCCTGCCTCAGTTAATTTCTGAAACAGAAAGGATTTTCTCGAGCGTCCTGTTTGCCGACGACAGTAGCGGCATTAACTTATCCGCGGCTCACGCTTTTGCCCAAACGGTTTACAAGGTGGCCCATTCCACGCCGAACGGCTTTGGTAACTTGCGCCTGGGCGCCCTGGCCAATGTCCCCCCCGGCATACCTTTTGCCCCGGCGGCCTATCATCACGGAGGACGTCACGCTTTTTCTATCGCCACCGAATCCGCTGACCTGGCCCTGAATGTCATTAACAATACCCGTTCCCTCAACGAGGCCCGCAAGCGCCTGACCAAAGCCATTGAGAACGTCTCCGCCGATATTTTGGACATTGTCGATAAGCTGGTCGATGACCACAATATTCGGTTTAACGGGATAGATTTTTCCCTGGTGCCTTATCCTTCTCAAGCCAAGAGTATTGGCGCGGTTGTGGAAAGTTTAGGGGTCAATGCCTTTGGCGGCAGTGGTACGTTGTTTGCCACCGCTTTTCTGGCCAGTTGCATTCAGGGCGTTGATATCCCCCGTACCGGTTTCTCGGGCGTTATGCTGCCGGTTTTAGAGGATAACGTCCTGGCCCAACGCGCGGCCGAGGGTCGTTTCAGTTTGAATGATTTACTGCTTTATTCGGCTGTGTGTGGCATCGGCTTAGATGCCATCCCCATTCCCGGCAGCACCAGCCCGGAGGAAATAGGCGCTATCTTTTTGGACATGGCCTCTCTGGCGGTTTCGCTGGGTAAACCACTGATGGCCCGCCTGATGCCGATACCCGGCCTGGCTGTCGGTCAAAAGGTCTCTTTTGATTTTAAATATTTTGCCAGCAGTCGTGTTCTCCCGGTCAAAAACCTGGGGGCGCAAACCCTGTTCCAGCGCAGCACCTTTCTGCAATTCAACAGAAATCCTTAAGCTACGACAAAAGATAAGACAACAGCACCGGTTTAAGATCTATCAATGAATGCAGTTGCGGCACAAGCGCTTGAAACCCGGCTCCGACCAAAATGGTCAGAGCCGGGTTTTTTGTATGTTTGTTGGTGGTCCAATCTTCAAAATTACCGTGATCGCTCACGACCAGCAACAGTGACTGGTTCAGATCCGATCCGGTCAAGATGCCGGCCAGAAAATCATCCAATAAGCCCAACGTTTTTAGAGACTCCGCCTGATTTTTCTTGTGCCCCAGGATATCCGAGTACCAAAATTCAAAAAAGGTCAGAGTGTGCTCTTGAGCCAAACCGGCCAACTGGGTGCCAGCCTGATAAGCGGTCAAAGGGGGTAACTCAAAATCTGGCTCTGGCCAGAACTCATTATTGAGCAGGGCAGAAATAGCCCGTCCCTGGCGCAGATCCTGCCCACTACGCAATTTGAGGTTGGCCATCAGGGCGGCCTGCGTATTGGCGCTCAGGCGCCCTTTGCCCCGGTTCAAACGATCTAAAAAGCGGGTCGGATAGGCATTGGCGTAAGCCACCGGCTGCCCCGCCTCTAACAAGGCTTTAAAGATACTATCCCGGGCCAGTATCTGCCTTAACTTCTGGTCGGGATAGGGGCCGTAATGCTCACCAATAACCGCCGGCGCATTATGCCCGGTTAAAATGGCTGTTTGACCGGTAGCAGACTGGGGCAATCCCGGTACCCCTAGCAGGGCATCCAGTCCCAATAAGGCAGCCTGATCAGTAACCGTACCGGCCACATGCCGGGTCAAATGAGGAACGTCCAAGAGCGCTTGCACGGTGGGCAGCTCAACATGCATAAAGGGATTGGCCTCGAGGTTTTCATCCCCGAGGCCAACACCGTCCAGAAAGACAACAATGACGCGTTTAGTCATCCTCCTACCCTACCGCCTACCTGCCCCCTGCCCCCTGCAACCTTGCCCCCTGCTACCCTGCAACCTGCTACTCAGAAACCTTCACCGTAATCTCCAGCCCGCGATTGATGGGCACGGTCACGCTTTCAAGATTGGGATGGTTTTGCACATAGGTCACGTAATCGGCCAGCGCATCTTCGTGAGAAACAACATTATCGGCCACGATCATCGCCCCAACCTCTAACCGTTTGTAAACTACATCGAAATAGGTTTCATACTGATCCTTGGCCCCATCGATAAAGAGAAAATCGACCGGTTCCTCTCGATGACGCAGTACTTCGCGGGCATCGCCCGTCAGCACTTCAACGTACTTGGCCAGGTTTGCTTTGGCCATATTGGCCCGGGCCGCTTCGGCTTTGGCCGGGTCAATCTCACAGGTCACCACTTTGCCCCCCGTTATTGAAGCAGCATAGGCCAACCAGAGGGTAGAGTAACCAACGTTACTACCCACTTCGACGATATTTTGAGCCTTTTTCGAAATGGCTAACATCGACAACAATTTGGCCGAGTCAGGATGCATAGCCTGGATACGTTTCTCGGGAGGCAAGTTTTGCCTCCGTTCTTTCTGGTCTTGTATTTCGAGTTCAGATAGTAAGTCAAATAATTCTTGCTCCATTGATATCTCCTTAATAAAGAAGGATGCCGCCAGTGATTATACAATATGCCGGACAGATTGACCAAAGAACCCTATTCCGAAAATAGGGTCATCCTGCCGGAGTCCAAAGTGCACTTTGGGCTCCTAAATTTCATCCTTGAGGACGCCATCAACAAAAAAGAGGAAGCCAAATCGCAACTTGGCCTCCTCTTTTGTTTCCTCAATAAAACTAACTAAAAAGCCGCCGCCAGAATCTGGGCCGAACTGTTGGCCAGGTTGATGAAGGGCTGGCCGTACAAGGCAATGAGCAGGGTCATAACCATGGTCACGGTGACCACCACATTCATGGGCAGGCTAGCGCGAATAGGTGATTCGTCGACCCCCTCACTGAAAAAGGCCAGGCGAGCCACCCCAAAATAGTAATAAACCGAGATTACACTATTCAGGATGCCGATCCCGGCCAGCAGATAAAGCCCCTGGTCAATGGCCGCCCCAAAGACAAACAGCTTGCCCATAAAGCCGCCGGTGGGCGGGATGCCGACCAACGACAGGAAGAAAATCAACAGGGCCACACTCAGGAAGGGTGAGCGGCGGATCAGACCGGCATAATCAGCAATATTGGCCGTCCCCATTTTGTTTTCGAGGATAATGGCGATGGCAAAAATGCCCAGGTTGGTAAAGAGATAGGCGAAGAGGAAAAGCAAAATACCATCCACCCCGCTTGACCAATTTGTCGGTTGGGCGGTCCAGGCAGCCAGACCGATCAGCATATAGCCGGCCTGGGCAATACTGGAGTAGGCCAGCATCCGTTTCATGTTGGTCTGCCAGAGGGCGATCAGATTACCGACCGTCATGGTCAGGATGGATACCAGGGTCAAGATAACGGTCCAGTTGATGTCGTAGGCCGGTAGAGCCACGACCAGAACCCGGATGAGCACGGCCAGGCCAGCCGCTTTGGGGCCAACCGAAAGAAAGGCCGTAATCGGCGTAGGCGCTCCTTCATAGGCATCGGGAGACCATTGATGGAAAGGCACCAGGGCGATCTTAAAGCCGAAGCCGGTTAAAATCATCAGCACGGCCGCTATGACGAAGGTGAGATTGGCCTGAGATTCGCCTAACTTCTGAGCAATTGTGGCCAGATCGACGCTGCCCGTTATCCCGTACAACAAGGAGAACCCATAGAGCATGACCCCGGAAGCGACCGCTCCGTATAGCAAGTATTTAATTGCCGCTTCCGTAGAGCGATCGTCCTGGCGTAGATAAGCAGTCAAGATATAACTGGTGACGGATAGAAATTCCAGAGACAGGTAAATCATGATCAGATTGGTGGCACTGGAGAGGAGCATCAAGCTTAAACCGGCCAGCAAGGTCAAGGCATAAAATTCACCTCGGAAAGGCGTGCGGATGTTCAGGTAATCCACGGCGCTCAACCCGACCAGGGCGACAGTCAAGATGGCCAGTATCTTAAAGAAGAGGGCCAGCCGATCGACAGCCAACATAGGTACAAAGTTGCCAGCGTCGGTAGCCAGGCCGTAGGTGTCACTGGCCACAGGCCAGATATAAAGCGTGGCCAGCAAGGCAATAATAGCGATGACAAAGGCTGCCCAGGGCAAAATCGTAGCACTTTTCCGATCGCCTTTCCAGGCAATCTCCAGAGTAAGCACCACAAAGGCACCCAGGGTGATAACAATTTCCGGTGATAGTAGTAATAAGTCGTTCAAATTTGACCTCCTACGGTAACGTAGGGTTTATGAGTCAGCATTCAGCTTGGGATAGTAGAAGATAAGTCTGAGACAAAAAGCTGATCGCTGATGGCTAACCGCTGATCGCTTACCTTAACGCAACGCCCCCAAGATGATCACATTAGTCGCGTTAATAGTATTGAGCAAAAAGGCAGGCGTGATACCGATTACAATCATCCCCACAACCAGCGGAGCCATCGTCACTACCTCAAAGGCATCCATATCCATTTTGAAAGGCCAATGGTCGGCATCGAAAATCTGGTTCCACCTTTCTTCATTAAATTCACCCAGGAAGACGTACTGGATAATTTTGTAAAGAATATAGGCTGCGGTCAACACAATGGCCAGAACACCGACGATGGCAAAGGTGGGCATGATATGGAAAGCACCCCGGAAAATCAGGAACTCGCTGATAAAACCGGCCAACCCCGGCAGGCCCAACGAAGCAAAAGCGGTCACCATCATAACCCCGTAAAATACCGGCAGCTTGGCCGACAGGCCGCCAAAGGCTTTCAAATCGCGGGTGTGGGTACGCTCGTAGATGACGCCAACCAGGAAAAAGAGACCCCCTGTAATCAGACCGTGGTTGACCATTTGTAAGACTGCTCCGTTAAGAGCAATGGCTCGACTCTCGGTCACTGCCTGGGATGCCCCCGGGAAAAAGGCCACCGAGGCGGCCAACCCCAGCATGAAGTAGCCCATATGGCTGACAGAAGAGTAAGCGATGAGCCGTTTTAAATCCCATTGGGCAAAGCTAACCAGGGCCCCATAAATCATGCTGATCAGTCCCAAGATAGCAATGATGTAGGCCATATTTTGGAAGACCGTGGGGAAGAAGGGAATCAGAACGCGAATCATCCCGTAACCGCCCAGTTTTAACAGGATGCCGGCCAGAATGACCGACCCGGCGGTAGGCGCTGCTGTATGGGCATCGGGCAACCAGGTATGGAAGGGCCACATTGGCACTTTAATGGCAAAGGCCACAAAGATGGCCCAGAAGGCCGCCGTGGCCAGGGCCAGGTTATCGGCAAAGGGCGCTTTGGCCGGAATTTCGGTCATATCCCAGGTGCCGGTGACGATGTAAATACCAATAAAGGCCAGGAGCATGGCCACAGAGCCGACCAGCGTATAGATAAAGAACTTGATGGCCGAGTATTGCGGACGGTCTTGCGGCTGCCCCCAGATACCGATCAGCAAGAACATAGGAACCAGGCCAATTTCCCAGAAAAAGTAGAAGAGAATTAAATCCAAAGACACAAAAACGCCCAACATACCCATCTCTAAGAGCAAGAACAGGGCAAAAAATTCCTTGACCCGCTTGTGAATGACCCGGGCCGAGTACCAGAGGCTGAGCGTTGTCAGTAATGTAGTCAACACCACCAGCGGTAGACTCAAGCCATCAACATCCAGATGGTATCTAACCCCAATTGCGGAAATCCATTCAAAATTTTCAACGACATTAAAATTTTGACCATTGGGATAGATTTCGGAGTAATATTTACCGCCATCAGGGCCAGAGTCAACATAGGTCAGCCACAGGAAAATAGAAATCGCTAAAGGGATCAAACTGATCACCACGGAGAAATTCTTAATGAGTTTTTCCTGGGCTTTGGGGATCATCATCACAATGATTGCCCCTAACAGAGGGATAAAGGTCATCAAAGTTAAATAGGGCATCGGGATTATTTCTCCTTAACTTGATATAATTCGTAGCCGGGCATCGGGATGCCCTCTCTACGAAAGAGATATAGAAATTTTCTTCGTAGCCGGGCATCGAGATGCCCTCTCTACGAAAGAGATACAGGAATTTTCTTCGTAGCCGGGCATAGGGATGCCCTCTCTACGAGAGAGATATAAGAATTTTCTTTATTCGTAGGCCCCGCATCCCTATGCGGGAGCCAGGCATTGTTTTCGAATACACTCTACAGACCGGGCAGGGAGGCAATGCTTACCCCCTGGCCGGACCACAGGACCAGGTAAATGCCTACCAAAATCAACAATCCAACCACCAAGATTAACAGGTAGTTCTGCACCCGGCCTGTTTGCAGTAGACGTAATTGACCGCCAAACCAGTTAAACAGGCCAGGAATACCATTCACAAAATAACCATCGATGGCAATTTGATCGAAAACGCCGGTGCCATCGGCCACCAGGCGGGTCAAGTTACCTACAAAGTCAACGATGCGATTAATCACCCAATCGTAATCAAATTTGCCGCAGAAGGTAGCCAGCGACACGGTGGGGTAAATAAGCAGACCGCGATAAATCTCGTCAATGTAATATTTGTTGTACAGGATGGTAAAGATCGGCCGGCCAATCACCGGGATACGCTCGATCGGGTCCTTGGCCTCGGCGCTTGCCAGGCGGGAGTAAAGCCACCAACCGAAGAAAAAGGATAATGCACCAAGAATGGTCGAAGTAATCGCTACCTGCAAATTAAAGGGCACAGCTTCAAATGAAATGCCGGGCGCAGCCTCTTCAGCAATAAGGTGCACCTCACCGGCGAAGCCGTGTAACCAGCCACCCAGGAAGGGGGCATTGACCAAGCCAAGGGTCAGGGCAAAGAAGGCTAAAATCAACAAGGGCCAGGTCATCCGTTTACCCGGTTCCACAGCGTGAGCGGCCAAGTCGGTCCGAGGCTTACCCCAGAAAACTAAGCCTATTTGACGCCCCATGTAAAAGGCGGTGAAGATAGCGCCCACTGTTCCGGCGATGTAAACCCAGAAAGAAAGCGGCTCAGCCCGATGCAAAAAGGCTTCGGCCAAAATTTCGTCTTTGCTCCAGAAACCGGCAAAGGGGAAGATGCCCACCAGGGCCAGCGTACCGAACAGGTAGGCCCAGAAACTGGCGGACATCTTATCTCGTAGCCCCCCCATATTGCGCATATCCTGGGGATCGGTGTGATGGTCGTGGACGTGATGGGCGCCATGTTCCATAGCATGGATGACCGAACCGGAGCCCAAAAAGAGTAGGGCCTTGAAAAAGGAATGGGTGAGCAGGTGGAAGATACCGGCCGCAAAGCCGCCAATGCCCAGGGCCATCATCATGTACCCTAACTGGCTGATGGTAGAATAGGCGAGGACCCGCTTGATATCGTATTGAGCCACCCCAATGGTGGCCCCCATTACGGCTGTAATTGCCCCGATAATGGCCACCCATTGCAAGGCCGGGCTGTGTTCAAAAGTCGAAAACAGAGGCAGCATCCGGGCCACCAGATAGACACCGGCCGAAACCATGGTCGCCGCGTGAATGAGCGCGGAAACGGGCGTGGGACCTTCCATCGCGTCGGGCAACCAGACGTGGAGGGGGAATTGGGCACTTTTACCCACCGCCCCACCAAAAATGAGCAGCGCACTCAAGGTAGCCACCGGCACGCCCCACAAAGTGACCTCGGCCAGATGCTCTAACATATGAGGCTCGAAGACTTCGCGGAAGGTCAGGGTTCCGGCATAACTCCACAAAATGAGCATGCCGGCAAAGAGCATTACATCGCCCACGCGGGTGGTCAGGAAAGCTTTCAGACCGGCCAGTGTGGGCGGAATCTTATCCGGCCCGGCATATTTCCAAAATTGCAGCGTTTGCACCAAGCCGCGCGGGGTGGCCACCTCGTCGGCATCAGGATAGGTCTTTTCAAACCAAAAGCCGATCAACAGGTAAGAACAGAGCCCCATCACCTCCCAGGCAATAAAGAGCAACAGCAGGTTGTCGGCGATGACCAACATAAGCATGCCAGCGGCAAAGAGCGCTATGTAGGCAAAGAAGCGAGCATAGCGACCAAATTGCTCCTCGTACCCTTCCATGTACTCCATCGAATAGATAAAGATCATCAGGCAGACGAAAGGGACCATAAAGAGCATTGCTGCCGTGAAGCCATCCACCGCAAAGCCTGTATAGAACTTATTGAAACCGATGGGCAACCAGGGCACAACCATCTGCCACCCAGCGATGTGGATACCGTGGTGGGCGTCGGCCATGTAGACTCCAACGGTTTGGAAAACAATAATCCACGAGTGGACCGTAGAGAGGGCAATCGCTCCCACGGCCAGGCCGGCGCTGGCTTTTTTATTACGATTCAAGCCCAACACAATAATGGCAAAGGCCAGCAGAGGATAGAGCGGAATCAACCAGATTGTGTTAAAGAAAAATCCCATAAGCTATCACCAATGAACAATTAACAATGAACAATTAGCAATGAACAAAAAAGGCTAATACCTCATTGTTTAAGAATGTCTAACTCTTCCACAATCGCTGAACGACGGCGGCGATAAACGGCAATCACAATGGCCAGGCCAACCGCTGCTTCGGCCGCCGCCACAGTGATGACGATAATGGCAAAAATCTGCCCGGCCACGTCATTGGGGGTAATATAGCGCCAGAAGGCCACCAGGTTAATATTGACTGCGTTGAGGATAAGTTCCACGCCCATCAGAATGCCAATGGCGTTTTTATGGGAAAGCGCCCCATAAACCCCAATGCTAAACAGGGCGGCGGAGACTATCAACCACCAGGATAAAGGTATCGTCATTTCTATTTCATCTCCTCCGCTTCAGTTTTTTCTCGAGCTAAAATAATCGCCCCAACCAGGGCGACAGACAGCAGGACACTGACCACTTCAAAAGGTATCAAATAACTACCCAGAAAAGCCACGCCCAATTGCTGTACCGTGTCCCCGGCCGGTTCGGCCTCGCTAATTGGCCAGTTGACTGAACCGACGACACTGATGAGCGTGATGAAGAACACAATGGCAATCGGCAAACCAAGCCACCATTGACGATTGGCCTGGCTCTGTTGGGCCATAGGCTGGTGGGAAAACATAATGGCAAACAGAATAAGGATGGCAATTGCCCCGGCATACACCATTAACTGCACCACAGCCAAAAATCCGGCGCTGAGTAACACGTAATAACCGGTCACACCGAAGAAGGATAAAATCAGAAAAAGGGCGCTGTGGAACAGGCGCCGGCTGCTGACCACCCCGACGCCACCGCCAATCGTGCAGACGGTCATCACCCAAAAGACAATCTGCACCAGAGGTACTTGAGACGGATCAAACTGAGATGGATCAAAAGGCATAATGAAACCTTTCCTCTAGAAAATTACTAACCAGATCGGCCAGGGGTAGCCGGTTCAACCGCCGTCACTGTCCGTAGGGCTTTGCTACGGCTGCGGCGAGCCGCACTCGACACAACGACCATGGTCAGCCCCGCTACCAGCAGATTCATCACCAAGAGAGCCACAATTTCACCGGCCACCCCCAGACCACTCAACGGGCCGGGGTCGACCGGCACACCGGCACTGCTGCCGGGCGAGAAAAGTCTAACCACCACGGCCACCCCAATCAACAGCACCAGCGACAGCGGCACCAGAAACTTCCACCCAAAATCAAGCAGGTGATCAATGCGGAAACGGGGCAGAGTTCCCCGGAACCACATCATAACAAAGACAAAGAAAAACACCTTTATAATTAAAGCAATCAAGCCAAGCAGCGGTCCGATGGGGGCCGGTATAGCCGCTACATTAATAAAGGGGATTTGCCACCCGCCTAAAAACAGCACTGCCAGGAAAAAAGACAGGGCAAACATGTGGACATACTCGGCAATCATAAACATACCAAATTTAATACCACTGTACTCTGTGTGAAAGCCGGCAATGATCTCAGACTCTGCTTCAATCAGATCAAAGGGGGAACGACCCACTTCGGCAATACCGGCAAAAAGGAAGATGAAGAAGGCCACCGGCATCGAAATAACGAACCACATACTACGTTGGGCTTCCACCACATCCACCATCGACATAGAACCGGCAGCCAGGGCTACGACGACCAAGGTCATCACCATCGGGATCTCATAGGTGAGGAGCATGGCCACGACCCGAAAGGCCCCCAATAAGGCATACTTATTGTTAGAAGACCAGCCGGCCATCAGGACGGCCAGGGTACCCAGCCCGCCAATGGCTACAATGTACAGTAAACCCACATTCATTTTCGTTCCGGCGAACCCTGGGGCAAAGGGAACAACCGCCAGGGCCATAATCGATGAAAAAACAGCCAGACCAGGCGCTATGTTGTAAACAACCCGGTCAGCATTGGCCGGCGTGATGTCCTCTTTGGTAAACATTTTGATCATGTCGGCAAAAGCTTGAAACCATCCAAAGGGACCGGCCCGGTTGGGTCCAAGCCGGTCTTGAATCCGGGCAATAATCTTGCGCTCCAACCAGGTTAGAACAATCAACATCCCTGGAGCAACTACGGCCACGATGCTGGCCAAGATGAGGTACATAATCAGTCTGGCCACCCCTTCAGTGACAAAGGGAATGTTCAAACTAGCGAGCCAATCAATCAAGCCTTGCATGTGTCTATCTCCATAAGAAAAGCTGAGGGGAAGATGCGATAAGCTAAAGAGGTCAGGCAATAGGAGAAACTAAACAGCCTTGTATCTTTCATTTCATCATGTCGCCGTCTCAGCGCATCCTCATATGATCTTTGCTTCGTCTCGCTACGACCAGTGTAACGCGCCTTTGCGCCAGGCATACAACAAGCCATCAAATAACAGGGCGATAAAAACAATGGCCCAGATTAATGAATAAAGGGGTAACTGGTCGAGAGCAACGGCAAAAGGAAAGAGGAAGACCGCTTCAATATCAAATACGACAAAAATAAGAGCATAGATATAATATTGAACTTTGAACTGGACCCACGTATCGCCAATCGTCTGCACCCCAGACTCGTAAGTCTCTTGCTTGAGCGGGTTCGGTTTTTTGGGCCTGAGCACCCAGGCTAGAATGAGGGTGACAATGGGAATAGTGAAAGTAATCCCGGCCAGTATACCGACAAACTCAAAATCTTGCAGCATGGAATTGCTCCTTACTTAAAAATAATCCACCCATCTGCCAAAACGGGGCGATTATATCATGCTTCAGAGCTTAATGAAAATTTCAATGTTATGTAGGGCAAGTTGCTAACTTGCTTGCAGCACCGTTGACAAGTTAGCAACTTGTCCTACAAAAAAAATACTATGGAATCAAGGTTATGTGAATCAAAAATTAAGGGGCAATGTTCAAAAATACGGACTTGTCGGCAATAATAACATATTTTATCTTAACTGAAAAATCCAATTCGACGCTCTGTCACCCGCAGAGCGAATTCAGCACCACCTCCATTCGCTTGGCGGCTGGGGCAATGGTATAATGCCTTAAATTTTATAGGAGGAAACCTTTGGCCCTGACACCGGCCCAGTGGGATGATTACATCATTACCTGCCAGGGACACCTACTGCAAAGTTGGGCGTGGGGTGAACTGAAGAGTCGTTTTGGCTGGACCGCTCTGCGTTTGCAGGTGGATGAGGCAGCAGCCCAAATTCTTTTCAGACGCTTACCCTTTGGCCTGACGATTGCCTACATTCCTAAGGGGCCCGTAGTTGATTGGACTAACCCCGAGCAATGCCGGGCGCTTTTCTGGACCATCCATACCGAAGCCAAAAAACGTCGAGCCATTTTCCTGAAGGTCGAACCTCACCTCTGGAGTCCAGATAGCAAGCCCCACACCGTATACCGGTCCAGCTACTTGAACGGCAGCCAGGCTAAAGCAGCCATAGATTTTCTAAACCAGGCTGGCTTTACCCCGGCCGACACCATTCAACCTCGTACCTCTCTGGTCGTCGATATCAGTGGCGGCGAAGACACCATCCTGACGGCCATGAAGCAGAAAACCCGCTACAACATCCGACTGGCTGAAAAAAAGAGGGTCGCTGTGCGCCAGGGCCATGCGGCTGATATAGCCACCTTTCATCGCCTGGCCCTGACTACAGCCAACCGTAATAACTTTGGCCTGCACAGCCTCCGCTACTACCAAACCGCCCACGCTCTATTTGCTCCGAACCGCTGCGCCTTGTTCATCGCCGAGTTTGAAGCTGAATCCCTGGCCGCCTTGATAGCCTTTTGCCATAGCCAGGATGCCTATTATTTCTACGGTGCTTCATCTAATGAGCACCGCAATCTAATGGCCACCTATCTTATTCAATGGGCAGCGATGCGCTGGGCCAAAAGCCAGGGATGTACCGATTACGACTTGTGGGGCATTCCTGATGCCGATCCGGTGACGTTGGAGACAGAATTTCAGCATCGCCACGATGGACTGTGGGGGGTCTACCGTTTCAAGCGCGGTTTTGGGGGGCAGGTTGTTCAAAGCATCGGGGCCTATGATTACATTTACAACCCCCTCTTGTATCGACTCTACAAGTTACGCCGGCAGTCATAAAATCAGCGGTGATCAGGGCGGAAAAATCATTTAGTTTGACTTCATCTCTACTTTATGGTATCATTTCACCTGTATTTTTAGCACTCAAAACCACAGAGTGCTAATAGCACTCCATCACCTTGAGTGCTAAAATTTAACTTGACAGATTTATGGCTGACAGTCATTTATCCGAACGACAACAAATCGTTTTACGTCTAATTGTACAAAAATACGTAGAATCAGCGACGCCCGTTAGTTCTAAAGCAATTACAGAAAGTTACAACCTGGGAGTTAGCTCAGCCACCATTCGCAATGATATGGCCTGCCTGGAAGAGATGGGGTATCTGATGCATCCCCATACCTCGGCTGGACGCGTGCCAACTGAACTGGGCTACCGCTACTTTGTTGAAAAGCTGATGGAAAAGGTCGATCTGCCTGTTCAAGAACAGCGCATGATCAGCCATCAGTTTCATCAAGCCCGGCTGGAACTTGACCATTGGCTCCGCTTGAGTGCAGCCGTATTGGCCCACACCTCTCAAAATGCTGCCTTGGTAACCGCTCCTAAGAGCGCACACTGTTACCTGAAACATCTTGAACTTATCTCAATTCGAGATAACGTTGTCTTATTAATTATGGTGTTACAAGGCGGAACGCTCAAGCAACAAATTCTTACGTTTGATACCCCAATCAGCCAGGAAGAACTTGGTGGATTGGCCCAACGACTGACCAGTTTGTGGAATGGGTTGGATGCAGATGAGGTGACTGCCTCTGCGGTTACCTTAACCGGCCTGACTGCTAAAATTGGTCAGGCTACCGCCACAATGATGGACCGCATCGATACGCGCCGGAGTAGCGACATCTATCGTGATGGCTTACTCAATATTCTGCACCAACCGGAGTTCAAGCATCGCGCCGGCATCCAACAGGTCATCCGCGCCCTGGAAGAACGCCGCGTTGTAGACCAATTGGTGGGTGAAGCTTTACAACACGGGGGGGTACAAATTATTATCGGCGGTGAAGGTAAGTGGGAAGAGCTTTCAGAAGTAGGTGTTGTGCTGGCCCGCTACGGTATTAACGACAAAGTGACCGGCGCGATGGGTATTTTGGGGCCGGTGCGCATGGCCTATGGCCGGGCCGTTTCGATCGTCCGGTATATGTCACGTTTAATGAGCGATCTTTTAAGCGATCTTTATGGATATAGAAGCTAATTGAAACTGCTTGGGATTACTTTTTTGAGAGGGAACTTATGGCTAAAAGGAAAAAGAAAAGCAAAACAACCACCGAAGATGCGGCTGTGGTCGAAATCGAAGAAACAACCGCGGCGGAAACGACTCCAGAAGCTGAAGCCACAACCGCAGTAGAAACCGTAACCGAAGAGGCACTGGCAGCAGAGGAAACCAAAGCAGTAGACGACAAAGCCGGTGAAGAAATTACTGAGGCCGAAGTTGAGCAGCAGGTGGCAGAAGTTGAGGAATCAGTAAACTTAACAGAACAACTTGAGCTGGCTCAACAAGAAGCAGCCAAAAATCTGGAAGGTTGGCAACGGGCTGCGGCTGAGTTGGCCAATTATAAGCGACGCCAGGAAGAACAGCTTAAATTTCAGCGTGATCGAATCAAAGCTGAGGTGTTAGAGGGGATCATTAGTGCCCTGGATGACATGGACCTGGCTTTTCAAAACGTACCAGAAGAGATTAGCGACCAACTTGTCGGCTGGGTAGAAGGTTTCCGGCTGGTGCAACGTAAACTGAATAAGGTTCTGGATGACCAGAATGTGATGCCCATCAGCACTGAGGGTGAGTTTGATCCTAATTTACACGAAGCAATCAGCCTCGAAGAAAGTGACGACCACACAGAGGGCCAGATTATTGCCGAATTTCGCAAGGGTTATCAAATTGGCAATCGAATCCTGCGCCCGGCACTGGTCAGGGTGGCTAAATAAACTCAGTAGATCCAAATCAGGAGTATTAGAACGATGGCAAAAATTATAGGTATCGACCTGGGCACTACCAACTCAGCGATGGCCGTGATGGAAGGCGGCGAACCGACCATCATCCCCAATGCGGAAGGTGGTCGCACCACGCCTTCTATTGTAGCAGTTAATCCCAAAACGAATGAGCGAATGGTCGGCCAGGTCGCCAAGCGTCAGGCCGTAACCAATCCTAAAAACACTATCTCCTCTGTCAAACGCTTTATGGGCCGCAAATATAAAGACCCAGAGGTACAGCGTGCCCTAAAATTTATACCCTACGAGGTTAAAGAAGCGCCTAACGGCGACATACGCATCGTGATGGGCGACAAAGAATACTCACCGCCTGAAATCAGCGCGATGATTCTGCAAAAGCTGAAGAATGATGCTGAGTCCTACCTGGGCGAACCGGTCACCCAGGCCGTGGTCACGGTGCCGGCCTACTTTAACGACAGCCAACGCCAGGCAACCAAAGATGCCGGTAAAATTGCCGGCCTGGACGTGCTGCGTATTATCAATGAACCGACTGCCTCTTCCCTGGCCTATGGTCTGGACAGACAAGAGGATCACCAAATTGCCGTGTACGACCTGGGTGGTGGGACCTTTGATATTTCTATCCTGGATGTGGGTGAAGGCGTATTTGAAGTAAAATCCACCAATGGCAACACCTTTTTGGGCGGCGACGATTTTGATCAAAGAATTATCGACTTCATTGCCGACGAGTTCTTAAAAAGTGAGGGCATTAACTTACGTGACGATAATCAGGCCCTGCAGCGTTTAAAGGAAGCAGCCGAAAAAGCCAAAATTGAGTTATCTACCACCCAGCAAACCGAAATCAACTTACCCTTTATTACCGCTGACGTCTCCGGTCCCAAGCATCTGACCATGACCCTCAGTCGTTCCAAACTGGAGCAACTGGCTGACGATTTGATCGGCCGGTCATTGGAACCGTGCCGGGCCGCCATCAAGGATGCCAAAATCAACTTGGATCAGATTAATGAAGTGGTGTTGGTCGGTGGGCAAACCCGTATGCCTGCGGTCCAGGAAGCGGTCCGCAAGCTCTTTGGCAAGGACCCTCACAAAGGCGTTAACCCGGATGAAGTGGTGGCCATTGGGGCCGCTATTCAGGCCGGTGTCCTGGGGGGTGATGTTAAAGATGTGTTATTGCTCGATGTGACTCCCTTGACGCTCAGCATTGAAACTCTGGGTAATGTAGCCACTCCCTTGATCGAGCGCAATACTACCATCCCTACCAAAAAGAGCCAGATTTTTTCCACAGCGACCGATAACCAGACCCAGGTAGAGATTCACGTGGTCCAGGGTGAGCGGCCCATGGCTGCTGATAACAAAAGCCTGGGCAAATTTATTTTGGATGGCATCCCTCCGGCGCCACGGGGCATTCCCCAAATTGAAGTGACCTTTGACATTGATGCCGATGGGATTCTGCATGTCACGGCTCGAGATAAAGCCACCGGCAAAGAGCAAAGCATGCAAATTGTACCCTCCAGCGGTCTGACGGATAATGAAATCGAGCGGATGGTCAAAGAGGCTGAACTACACCGCGAGGAGGACACCCAGCGCAAGAGCCATATTGAGGCGCGTAACCAGGCCGATAATCTCATCTTTGCCGCCGAAAAAACGCTGCGAGAGCAAGGCGATAAGATTAGCAGCGACCTCAAGAGCGAGATTGAAGGCAAAATCGAAGCGGCCAAAAAGGCCCTGGAACAAGACGAAGTGGAGGCGATTAAGCGGGCTACCACTGATTTAGGCGAAACCATCCAAAAGATTGGCACAGAAATGTATGGAGCGGCCGGTGCTACTCCCGGTGACCAGGCCACCGGTACCGGCGATACGGGTCAGGCTGGCCCCGATGATGAAGACGTAGTTGAAGGTGAGTTCAGCGAAGCGAACTAAACGTTTCCACAGTTAACGTTTCAACGTTCAATGTTTAAGAATTGAGTCGGTATGAACAACAAACGGGATTACTACGAGGTATTGGACGTTCCCAGAGGCGCCTCGCAGGATGAAATAAAAAAATCATATCGCCGGATGGCTCGCAAATATCATCCTGATGTTAGCCAGGAACCAGATGCCGAAGCCAAATTCAAAGAGATTAATGAAGCCTACGAAGTTCTATCGAATGAGCAAAAGCGAAGTGTGTATGATCGCTTCGGCCACGCCGGATTAGGCAGCAGTACTGGCGGCTTTGGTGGCTTCGATTTTGGTGGCTTTCGCGATCCCTTTGAAATATTTGAAGAGGTTTTTGGCAGTTTTGGCGGCTTTAGTGCCCGGACGCAGCGGCGGGGTCGCGCACCCCGCCGGGGAGCTGACCTGAGGTACGAATTGACCCTGGATTTTGAAGAAGCCGTTTTTGGTACAGAGCGAGAAATTGAAGTACCGCGCCAGGAAACTTGCTCCGCCTGTAACGGCAACGGGGTAGAACCGGGCACCAGTCCTATTCGCTGCCCGGAATGTAACGGTACGGGTGAGGTGAGACGGCAAACCGGTTTCTTTATCAATATCGCCACCTGTCCCCGCTGTCATGGGCGAGGGGAGATTATCACCTCTCCTTGTAAAGAATGTAATGGGCGGGGTCGAGTGGTTAAAACCCGCCGTCTATCGGTTAAAGTGCCGCCAGGAGTGGATCACGGCACCCAAATTCGTCTGTCCGGTGAGGGCGAAAGCGGCAGCTATGGCGGTCCGCCCGGCAATCTCTATGTCGTGATCAACGTCAAGCCGCATACTTATTTCCGTCGCCAGGATAACACCATTCATCTGGAACTGGCTATTAACATTACCCAGGCGGCGCTGGGCGACGAAGTAGAAGTCCCTACCCTGGATGGTAAAGAAATGACGACCATACCGGCCGGTACGCAAACGGGTGATTCTATTCGTCTGCGCGGTAAAGGGGTCCCGCGCCTGCGCCGCGATGGCAGTACGGCCGGCCGGGGCGATCAAGTCGTTACGTTTCAAGTGCGTACACCCACCAACCTGTCTCAAGAACAACGCCACTTGTTACTAGAACTGGGCAAAACACTCGACCGTGAAGTGGTTCCCCAAAAGGAAAAGAGCTTTTTTGATCGCCTCCGCGATGCCCTGGGCATGTAAAGTGGCTTGGCTATGCTAATTTTCGTTTGAAAGCAGGCTACAAGTCGACCGGTAACTTGTAGCCTGTTTGTTATTGTAACTATTCACCTTGTCACTCTGAGGTGCAGCGAAGCGAAGCCGAAGAGTCTCTTCACTGGCGGAATAGGAGATTCTTCGTCGCTACGCTCCTCAGAATGACATGTAGATAGTTACTTGTTATTTTTGGACGCGTATGGATTTCGTCGAAATCGCCGTCATCGGCATCGATGGCGAAGCAGCCGAGGCAGTGAGCGAGCTTTTTAACCGCTATGGATACGGGGGGGCGGTTGTTGAAACCAACGCCCCAGATTTTGATCAGGTCACCGTCCGCACCATTGTCCCGGCTGAGGACGACAGCCGTTTACGCCATATCGAGGCCATGCTGTCGCTGATCGGCCAGGCTCTGCCCCACGGCTTACCCGAACCCCGCTTGCAATTTGTAGGTAAGAACGACTGGGCCAAGTCCTGGCAAACCCATTTCCAGGTGGTGCGGGTCGGACAACAGTTTGTGGTCAAACCAAGTTGGCGCGAGTATACTCCCACGACCGGTGATATTGTCATCGAAATCGACCCCGGCCTGGCCTTTGGCAGTGGTTTGCATCCCACCACCCAACTCTGCCTCAAAATCTTTGAGGATATCTCCTGGTCCGGACAAAGTCTCTTTGACGTGGGGACCGGTTCCGGCATTCTGTCGATTGCCGCGGCCAAATTGGGGGCCAATCCGGTCCGAGCGGTCGACGTGGACGAGGTAGCCGTGCGCGTGGCTGGCAAAAATTTTGCCCGCAACGGCCTGGCCTCTCGGGTCGAAACAACGGTCGGCTCGGCGGCTGACCGCGGCGGGCGGCAGTGGGACGTGGTCGTGGCCAACATTTTGGCCCACATTTTGATTGAGATGATGGCCGATTTGGCCGCAGCCCTGGCCCCTGGCGGCCAACTTATCCTCTCCGGGATGATCGCCGAACAAGAGGCCGAGGTGACTGCTGCGGCCACGGCCCAAAACCTGGGCCTTATCGAACGTCGCCCGGCAGAAGATTGGGTGGCCCTGGTGATGAGGCGCAGCGTAAGCTCTTTATATTGACATCATACCCTATCTAAGCTAAAATACGCCTGATCCAGACAGTCGGGCAAAATCCGTTCCGCAAAGATAATCCACACGGCAGGGTGTTGTATGGCAAAAAAACCTTATATTCTTTACATTGAGGAAGAACAGCCCACTATCGAAATGGTTCGCGAGGCCTTGAAATCAACCGGCTATAAGGTTGTCGGGGCTACTTCTGGTAAACAAGGCCTGGCTATGATGCGGGAACGTAAACCCGATATCCTCTTGCTTGATTTAATGATGCCAGACATCAATGGCTGGGATGTATACCGGGCCATGAAGACAGACAAAAAACTGGCCGACGTGCCGGTGATTGTTATTAGCGCCAGGGAGCCTGAGGGCAGCCACATTATTATCCAAGATCTGCCTCCGGTAGAGGATTACATTCCCAAACCCTTTGACGTCGAACGGGTCATTCGTTCTATACAAAAGTTGTTGTAAGGCTTAAGTTTAGACAAAAATCTGGTGCTTCACCGATTTTTTATCCCCTCTGATTGGCTTACCCCGCCCTATGTAACCCTGCATGGCGAGACGGCCCGCCAGGTTAAAACTGTGCTACGGATGAGGCCGGGTGATAACATTATTGTCCTGGATAATTCCGGCATAGAATGGCTGGTCATCTTGACCGAGGTTGGACCCGGCTCAGTCCGGGGCCAGCTTGTCGGCCAGCAACCCATCCAAAATGAGCCCACCCTGCACCTGACCTTATACCAGGCCACCCTCAAAGCCCAGAAATTTGAATGGGTCCTCCAAAAAGGCACGGAGTTGGGGGTGGGTCGTTTTGTGCCCACCATTTGCCAACGCTCCGTCGGGCGCGACGTTGAGACCCTGGCCAAAAAGCGGCCTCGCTGGCAGCATATCATTCGAGAAGCAGCCGAGCAAAGTGGCCGGGGGATGCTACCCCAATTGGCAGCGGCGATACCCTGGGTTGAGGCCGTCCGCCACGCCAGCTCAAATTCACTCAGGTTGATGCTTTGGCCAGAGGCCACCGCTTTGACCTTGAAAGAGGTCTTGGCCGGCGTCAGGACCGATATGGTAGCCCTTTTCATCGGACCGGAAGGGGGCTTTACCGCCGAAGAAGCGGCCCTGGCCCGCCAGGCCGGCCTGGAACTGGTCAGGCTAGGCCCTCGTATTCTCCGGGCGGAAACAGCCGGGTTAGCCGCCTGTTCGGCAATCTTTTACGCCCTGGGTGAATGGGACTGAGCAGTAGAACAAGTTGCTAACTTGTCCTACATTTTATTTTTTGTAATCCTTCCGCGAGCGCTGCGCCTGGTAGGTGGTGTAATGCTTGGCCTTGCGGGCCTGCTCTGTCATCCCCCGGTTGACTTCTTCTTCCAGATTGGCTAATTCTGCCGAGAGAGCCGCCGCCATCGGGGCTGGGGCGGCTTTGGCAATGGCCGCCCTGGCCTGGCGTAGAGCCGCTCGCGCTCCGGTCACGTCACCCAGGTACTCCCGTTGCAACGCCTCCATTTTGGCGCGCTCGGCTTCCATTCGACCGGCCTCGCTCAGGACATATTCATTGACCGGCTGGGTTTCGCACGCTTTGACGTCACTGACCGTAAAGTGGATAACCTGGCCCTCAACCACTACCGGCTGGCGCTGCTGGACATCTTCGTAGCGCAAGGTGAGTGGCAAGGCAATATCCCGGCTCCGAGTACCCGCCGGGAGCTTTAACCTCAAAACCAAAGTACGCTTCTCGCCGGCGTAAGCGTCACCCAGAAAGATGCGCATGCTCTGCCTGAGTTGTTCATAAGGCATATCATTGAGCAGGTCGGCTTGAACCCCGGCCGGTAGGCCGATTTCCAAGGTCATCTCACGGGCGACGGTGGTCAACAACTCACCCAACTCGCCCTCAAAGTAGTTCGGAATCTGGTCAGGCTGGTCGATAAAGTAAAAGTGTCCCCCCCCGGCATCGGCGATACTCTGCAGCAGGAATTGGTTAAAATCGTGTCCCACGCCAAACGTGGTCGTGCTGATGCCCCGCCGGCGCAACTCCTTGGCTTCCAGAGTCAACGCTTCGTGGTCGGTCATACCCACGTTGGCCAACCCGTCGGTTAAGAGTAAGGCCCGGTTGAGGTAATCGTTGCTCATGTAATTGGCAACCTGATCGCAGCCGGTGAACCAGCCGCCGCTCAGGTTGGTCATCCCCCCGGTGCGTACCTGCTGGAGTCGATGAATGAGGTCATGCCGCACGTCTGGGGTGATGGTTCGGCTGGGCGACAGGATTTCTACCTCGTCGTCGTAAATGACCACCGAGGCCCGGTCGGCAGGGGTCAGCAGGCGCAGAACGTGGATGGCCGCTTCTTTGATGTACTTTAGCTTGTTGCCGCTCATCGAGCCGCTGCGGTCGATAATCAGGCTCAAATTGAGAGGCAGCCGGCCCGTCTGGCGGGGGAGGGTGGGCCCTTGAAGGGTCAACAACAGGTACCGTTCGCTGTTTTGATTGACTGGGATCAGTTGGCGATCCGTTTGGCTGTTTAAACTGACTTTGTCAAAATTTTTCGTTTGCATCGTTTTGTCTCCTTTCTGAGATCAGGTTAAATGATCGAACTTAATAGCTGCTGGGCAATTTTGACCAGTTGTTCAATCTTTGGCCATAAACCGGTGTTTTCAACCCCTTCTTTGAGGTGCAACTCAACCTCAGGGCTGAGCTGAATCCGTTGCCAGCGGGTCAGTGGCTGTGGCTCTCCTGGCTGGAGAGGAACCGCTGAGGACGAAGCAGTTTGGTCAATTGGGACAGAGCCCACTTCGGCGGCCAGCCCCATTGTTTCGGCCTCAATCTCGCCCAGGGTCCCCATCACTGCCTTGGGCGGCGAAGTGGGCGAGGCTCGCTTCGTCTTTGGTTCAGGGGTAACCCCTGAAGGCAAAGCCCGGTCTTCAGCTTCGTATTTTGCCTCCCCCGTCTCCTCGCCGATGATGCCGGCTTGGCTGCGCTGCTTTTGGGCTTTGACCTTGTGGCGCATCAGGCTGGGCGCTCGGGTTGGTTCAGCAGGTGGACGGAGTAGGGTTTGCAGATACTCCTTGGCCGAGTTCGGAGCGGGTGGGGGTAGACTGTCACTCTTTTGTTTTTCCTCCAGTAACTCCAACACCGCCTGGTAATTCAAGCCGCTTAAGAGCGTCCGAATTTCTTGTAACGGCAGATACTCCTCTTTGAGAATCTTGATCAGCTCCAGTCGCGCCAGGTGCTCATCCCTATAAGTCGCCGCCCGGCCGGCCCCCTCTGGCGCTGGCAACAGTTCCTCGGCGACGTAGTAACGAATCGTCCGGGTGGTCACCTTCGCTGCCTGGGCCAACTGGCCGATGGTGTAAGTTTTTTCTTCAGACATTATCTCCTCTGTAAATAGACCTTGTAGGACAAACTTAAGTTTGCCCTACGGTACGGATATTTTTTCATTATTGGTGTGTCAACACTCGTGATAACTCCTCTCTAATAAATATAACAGTGATACGTTGTACTGTCTTATTTTATATTATCACAGTTACGTAATACTGTCAAGATACAAAACCTTAAAAATGACCGCCGACCGATGACCGGCGACCGCCGAAATACATAGAACCAGAATTGCCAATGAAAAAGTAACTTCCGGTGCGACAACCTCATACAGCATCCAACCACGTAAAACGTAAAGCGTAAAACGTAAAATAAAGGCATAGATAAGTCATTACGCTTCACGTTTTACGTCACTTGCCCTGTGGGTTCACGAGTTGGCTAGCGACATCAAGCGGAAGTTACTTTTTACCCCGCTGGCAAGCCAAATTCTGGTTTGATGGAAATAGTATTGTCGGTGGCCAAAAGGTGTGTTACAATCAACTCCCGGAGGTGAGGCAATGGATTACTCTGAAGTGTTGGCAAAGCTCCAGTCGTTAGTTGATCCCGAAGCCGTGGCCGGGATGGCCCGCTTTGGCATCAACCCGGAAAATACCTACGGCATCTCCGTTCCCAACCTGAGACAGATGGCCAGGCAAATCGGGAAAGACCGTACCCTGGCCGAGCAACTGTGGTCCTCTGGCATCCACGAAGCCCGCATCCTGGCCTGTATGATCGACGACCCCAAACTGGTCACCGAGAGCCAACTGGAGCGTTGGGTCAAGGAGTTCGATTCCTGGGACGTGTGTGACCAGTGCTGTGGTAAGTTGTTTGATAAAACTGCATTTGCTTATCAAAAAGCGATCGAGTGGAGCGAACACAGCCAGGAATTTGTCAAGCGAGCCGGCTTCGTTATGATGACCCAACTGGCCGTTCACGACAAAAAAGCTGCTGACAGCCAATTTGAACAGTTTTTGCCCATCATCAAAAGAGAGGCCACGGACAGCAGAAACTTTGTTAAAAAGGCGGTCAATTGGGCCTTGCGGCAAATTGGCAAACGGAATCGGCGGTTGAATAAAATAGCCATTGAAACGGCCAGGGAGATCCAACAGATCGATTCCCAAGCGGCCAGGTGGATTGCGGCCGACGCCTTACGCGAGTTAACCAGCGATAAGATCCAACAGAGATTACGTGATTGAGAAGATTAGGTAGTTCCGAAAAAATAATTGTCCCAACTCCGTGAAACGTGAAGCGTGAAACGTGATGTTTTTACGCCATAAATCCTCACGTTTCACGTTTTACGCTTCACGCCACCGAAAGTTTTGGGATGA
>DAOUMU010000418.1:0-8931 GCA_034409055.1 Anaerolineae bacterium | reverse complement strand
CGCCCCAAGAGGCTGTCTCACAAGTAACCAAACACTTGGTCAACCGCTCTCGCTCACGTAAGAGCCGATTCAACCGCCAAAGAGCATCGGCTAATTCACCACCTTAATGTGCCATTGTCAAATTAATTACTCATTGTTAATTGGCTATCCCCCCTCCTCCCCTCCGGTGATACGCCAGACCAGGTACATGCGCTGGATGGCAGTGACATTGGAGAAGATAGCCAGCAGCCATAAAACCACGGTTAACTGGTTGATGACCAGCCCGATGACCAGTAACAGCACCCGCTCAAAACGGGTAAAGAGCCCCTCTTTAAGCGGGACACCAATCCCTTCGGCCCGGGCCCGAGCGTAGCTAACCATCAGTGACCCCACCACGGTGGCATAAATGAGAATCAACTGTAAGTTTTGGTCTCGTCCGCTGAAGTAAATAAAGAGGCCCAAAAAAATGACCGCCTCGGAAAAGCGGTCGAGGGTCGAATCGAGAAATGCGCCAAAGCGACTGGTACGGCCCATCATGCGGGCCAGTGTGCCATCGACTGCGTCAAAGAGGGCCACAGCCGTAATTAAGATACCTCCCCAGAACAAATGCCCCCAAGCCAGCATGATAGCCACGCCGATCATTAGCACGAAACCGGTGACCGTAATCACATTGGGGGACACGCCAGTCCAACTGATGAATCGAGCAATCGGTTCCAAAAATGTGCGGCTATATTTGCGTACGATTTCGCTTAACATGACTTACCCTCCGGGTTAGCCCGCCTGCGTTGGATATGGATCCCAGATTCTGCTTGGTGCAAGAATTTGGGTTTCGTTCTTATTTTACGCTCAATTGTGTCCGAATACACAGCTAAAATTTTATCAATAATATGATCCCACTGATATTGATTGGCTTTTAATCGACCTTGCCACCCCATAGCTCGACGCTGATGGGGATTATCTAATAATTGACAAAGGGCCTTAGCCAGATATGCAGGCTGGCCAGGTGGGACCAGCAGTCCCTCTTGTCCGTCTGTGATGACCGAGCGATAACCGGCAATATCAGAAGCAACGATGGGCAGCCCGGCTGCCATTGCCTCTAATAAAACAATACCAAAACTCTCAAAACCGATGGAAGGGGCACAGAAAATATCGGCACTATGGTAAACGCCGGGCAGCCTGTCTGGAGAAACATACCCGACAAATTCAACATCTGTTACCTGCCGGGTCTGGGCAATATCCTGGTAAGGTTGGCCAGCGTCAGGCTCAAATGGACCAACCACTTTCAAACTTAACTGCGGATAGTGAGGCTTAATTTTTATGAATGCCTCTAACAAAGTCAGGAATCCCTTACGTTTGTCCAGTCGCCCGACGAATAGAATGGTCATTTTTTTATGGGGGCCAGACAAGCCAGACTGGGGTATCGTTTCTAAATCTTTCCCAAATCTATTCAGATCAACGCCGTTGGGTATGATCCAATAATCACCGGGAAACATCTGGTAGGCAAAATTGTAAGCCGCTCTGGATACGGCAATTAAGCTGTCAAGTCTGGTAAAAAATTTACCAAAGATGGGACGGCCATGGTTATAGAACCAATTAGGTCGTTCGTGATAGGCATGAAAAGTACCAATGGTCACGGTATGGGACAACGTGTGAGCCTGCATAAGCACGAACCAGGTAATACCGGGGGTGAGCGGCTCGTGCAAATGAATCACATCAAAAGCTTCGCGCTGCAATAATTCTTTGATTCTGGTATAACCTAAGGGAGATAATCCCACTCGGGCCACGGTGCCACCAATAGGAATGGGTGTTACCTGGCTGGTGATCGCTCTGGTATTAGCCACAGTCCGCTCTTGATAACCTGAACAGGCAGCTAAAATATGTGCTTCATGCCCGCGTTGCTGTGCCCCATTCGCCAGAGCGATGATGTGCTCCGTAACTCCGCCGGGATAGGGAAAATCGTAGGGTGATATCAGGGCAATTTTCATCATTAAGAGTTAACGGCTGATGATTGGCTGTCCACGGCCTGGACATCATCCGCCCAAATGGAGACAGTGACCGTCCATTGTTCAGGATTCTGGCGAATGGCCTTTTCTATTTCAGCGACGATAAACTTCATCCCGGCCGTTACGCGTTCTTCTTCGGTCCCGTCTGCTGGTAGGTGAAAAGCAGGCAAAAAGCGGGCCTGGTAAGTGTAGTCAGGATTGCGCCGGCTGAAGCCCAAAACTAACGGTACACCGGCTTTCAGGGCCAGTCGCAGATGGCCGTCTGGCAATCGAGCTGGATACCCAAAAAAATCTACTACCTGCCCCGTTTGCGTAATATCTCTATCACCGGCCACGCCGACGACCCCCCCCTTCTTCAACATACGAATTAAGTCAAGGAGCGGTCCATCAATGGGAATGAGCTTAAGCCCTTTGCTCATCCGCAAAGCCGAAATGTATTCAAACAACTCAGGCGGTTCAATTCGTTCTACCGGGATGATAATGGGCAGGCCACGCGACAACATCGCATAAAGGACAACTTCGATATTGCCCAAGTGAGCCGAAGTCATTATCAGGCCTCGACCACCAGCCACCGCCGCTTCCACATTTTCCCAACCGGTAATTGTCACCAACCGTTCGACTGTGTCGTCATCCAAGCCAGGTAAACGAAACAGATCAAAATAATTATAGAAAATGTAATTAAAGGCAGCTCTGGCCCGGCGCTTGATTTCTGCCTGGGAGCAGTACGGTCCCATAATCCGCCGTAAATTCAGGTGGATATTAGCCCGCGTCTGTGTATTAAATTGGTAAAGAAGGCCGCCGATCAGGCGACAAATTGCATAGCCTGCCGAAGGGGGGATTTTAGGCACAATAGCCCCACCCAGACGGTAGAGAAGGTAAACGATGTTCACTTCGATGCCAATAGAAATACTCAGCGAGATTTGGGTTGTTTAGGAGAATCATAACTATATGAACTCAGAAGGCAAATGACGTGTTGCGACTTCTCTAATGTTGTTGCCGGATCAAGGGACATAAATTTCTCCTACGCCACGCGTGGTAGCCCCTGTTGTATCCACCGCATCCGCCCCCACCAAATAAGTACCAGACACAGGCGGCGCCTCCTCGTTTACCTCAAGTTTACACTCGATGAGGCCGTTACACGCCTTGTCACCACCGATCAGCGGGGTTTGGTTTTGAGTGAAAATTCCCCAGGTAAAACTGGTCACCCCATCGGGGTCGGTGACAATAAACACGATCTTGACTTCATCACCGGGGTCAAAAATGTTCCCGTTGGGCAGGTCAACAATCACTTGAGGTCCTTGATTGACCGGAGGTTGCGTGGGTGGTGGTGGCGGTGGCGTATTGGTGGGGGGAGGCGGTGGTGGGGTGTTGGTCGGTGGTGGCGGTGGTGGTTCGGTCGGTGGCGGTTCGGTCGGTGGCGGTTCGGTCGGTGTAGGTTCAGGGAGAGGGGTATCGGTGGGCGACGGTTCGGGAATGGGGGTATCGGCGGACGGGAGAGACGTATCGGTCGGTGCCTGGCCAGGTGTGTTGGTCGGCAAAAGGATTTGCGTGGCCACAGCGGTCGGTATGACCTCCACCGTTCGAATCAAGCGGGGTGTTTTGGTAGGCGTCGGAGTCACCGGAGGTAAAGCAGAGCCACAGGCCAGGGCAGGCCCAATCAATATCAACAGCAACCCCTGCAAAAATAAATTCCTTTTCATTATGTAAAATCAAAACCTCAGCACGTTTTAGGACTGGGCCATTATAGCATAAATTGGGTCGGTTCGTCCAAAGCGTACTGCCTATGCGCCTTGTCCGAGAGGATTGGCGTGATGCATTGTCTAATAAAAGTCTCTATGGTACAATTCCGTTAAGAATGAGGATTTTGGAGATTTCAATTCTCCAGGATATTGCACCTATGCCAGCAGAAGAGACAAAAAACAACATGACCGGCACACCGAAAGCAGATCTTGCGACCTGGATACCAATTATTATCCCCGCCTTAAAAAGTCGCTGGCCAAATCATATCTCTGGCTTGCCAACCAACCAGTCTGCTCCCAAGCTGAAAGACTGGTTGGACCTGTTGCACGTTGCGGCGACAACCCCCTGGAAGATTCCTCGCCAGTTATCTCGATTGTTGAGTACCCCCCAAAGTGGCGTCGAACTGCAAAATGGCTGGGTAAAGTTAACAAATTTATTGGCGCTTACCTGTGAAGCCGCTCAGGCTGAAGCCAACCAATTGGACCCAACTGCCTGGCAGAGTTTGATTGAAATTCAAGATCGGATTCTCAAACACGCCGCTCACTTTTCACTGGCTAAAGAAGAGTGGCCTGATACCGCTGTTCTCACTCATCGGGCGCTCTATCTACAAACCATTACCGATTTAGACAAAAAAACGGCTAATATTTGGGATCCCAATGAATTGTTGGACGAAGTGGTAACCCTTATTCAAAAGAATTTGGGGTACGAGTACATTAATCTTTTCTTCCTCAGTCAATCCGAACAAACACTGACTTTGCAGAGCGCCATCTGGAAAAATCAACGCCCCAAGCCGGCCAACCGCATCAACCTCAAAACGAGTACCCGGAGCATTGTCACCCGTGTTGTGGCTACCGGCCAGGCCATACTGGTCAATGATGTTGTCCACGACACCAATTTCTTGCCTCACCCCGACCTACCCAACATCAAGGCCCAACTGGCCGTGCCATTAACTGCTAATAACAATTTGATTGGGGTCTTGGATATTGAGAGCGACCATCTGAACGCCTTTACAATAGATGATCTCGAAATCGTGCAAGCCCTGGCTAGCTATGTGGCCAGGACCGTTGAACGTGCCCGCTTGCAAGCCGCACTTCAGCGTCATTTCCGAGAGAAAAAATTACTCTACGAGAGTAATGTAGCCCTGGGCACCAGTCTGGATATGAATACCGTGCTGAGACTGATGACCCAGAAGATCGCAGAAGCTCTGGGCGCCGGCGCTTGTGTCATTTGTCAGATTGAGGAAGATACTAACACAATTACCGCTCTGGCGGAATATGTTTTTCGCTATCCGGGTAATCCTGGCCGTACCTGGCGGAAATTAAATACCCCGGTCCATCTTTCTAAAGATCCCATCGGTCACCAAGCGCTTAAAACCAACCGGCCCGTTATTGGCCGGGCCGGGGTGAAACAATCAGCCCATGAGGTGGTCTGGTCATTCAGCCCATCGCCAGACCAGACAGAGGTGGGGCGTAAACACGGCTGGGGTGTTGTTTTGGCCCTGCCTCTGGAAGCTGAAAATCGGATCATCGGTCTGGTAGAAGTTTACGACAAAAATCCAAACCGCAATTTTCCCCCGGATGACATTCAACTTGGTCGCATTTTAGCGACGCAGACCACATTGGCCATGGAAAGAGCCCGTCTGTTTGACGAAACTCGCCAGCGCTTAAACGAGGTTTCCACTCTATATACGCTGGCCCAGGAGATTTCTGGCAAGCTCGACCTGCAAGTGGTGCTTGATACGATTGTCGTTTCCCTACGGCAGGTCATCGGCTGCCGAGGCTGCTGCATCTTTCTACTTGACCAGAACGGCCAGCAACTGGAGATCAAGGCTGCTGATGGTCTAAAACCCCACTGGCGTGAAATAGCTAAATTACGCCTGGGTGAGGGTGCAGCCGGTCTGGCCGCCGCCGAAGGTCGCACGATTTATATACCGGATACCCATAAAGACCCCAGCTTTATCTTTTTTGACGAAGAAGTGCGCTCGTTGATCGTCATTCCGCTGTTTGCCCAGGGCGAAATTATTGGCACTATCAATTTAGACGACAGCCGACCTGATGCTTTTGGCCCAACCCAGGAACGACTATTGGCCATTGCCGCTGTCCAGGCCGGTATGGTCATAGAAAATGCGCGCCTGTTTGCCAAAGTTTCAGCCGAGCGACAGCAGACCCAGGCCATTATTCAACACATGGCCGATGGATTACTGTTGATTAACAGCCAGGGTGTTATTATTACCTGTAACCAAACCCTGGCTACGATGCTGGGCATGCATCCCGGTCAAATCATCGGACAAAATATCAACTCACCTAATTTGTTGCCACCAAACCTGGCCAGTATCACCGCTACCACCACTCACCTGGCTCGCACCGGGGTATTGGCCAAAGAAGTGACCATCAACGCCCCACGGCCCAGAGTGCTGCAAATTTTCTCCACCCCGGTCATAGGCGACGACAAAAACCTGATTGGAGAGGTGCGGGTCGTTCACGATATCACCAAAGAGCGTGAGTTGGATCAACTCAAAGATGATTTTTTCTCCACTATCTCTCACGAACTGCGTACCCCCCTCTTTTCTATCCAGGGTTTTGCCCAGATTCTGCTGGAAGAGGAAGATTTAGATCCGGCCACACGCACCGAGTTTTTATCCACCATCCAACGTCAAGCTACTCAATTAGGGGCAATGGTCAACAACCTGTTAGACCTGGCTAAATTTGACGAAGGTAAATTGGAGCTTGAGAAAGAACCGCTGGCCATACCGGATTTGATTCATCAGACGACTCTCCAATTACAAGGTTTTGCTCACCAACGACAGGTAAAGCTAAGGTCGAAATTACCGGCTACGCTGCCAACCATTCTCGGCGATAAACAACGCCTGGAGCAGGTTTTGACGAACTTAATTGGCAATGCCATTAAATTTACGGAAACAGACGACGAGGTGATTGTATCTGTCTCCAGAATGGATAAGGAGATACAGATCGCGGTTAAGGATAACGGTATTGGCATCCCGCCGGAAGATTTGGACCAGATTTTTTCCAGGTATTATCAGGTTGAAAACAAGAACGAACGCTCGGCTATGGGCAGTGGGCTGGGGTTGCACATTGCCCAAAAGATTGTTGAGGGACACGGAGGGCGCATCTGGGCCGAAAGCACGGCCGGTCAGGGTAGTACCTTCTACTTTACCTTACCGTTGCCCCAAGCCCCACTCAATAATGAAATCAGCAGGTAATAACCCATCGATAATTATCTACGAAGAGGAAGCTATGATGGAACAACTAACCCAGCAAATTCAACAAGCGACAGACATGGTTAGACAAGCCAGCAATATCGTGGCCATGACCGGAGCCGGCATCAGTACCCCCTCTGGTATCCCGGATTTCCGCAGTCCCCATTCAGGGTTGTGGGATCAGGCCGATCCCCTGGCCGTGGCCTCAATCTTTGCCTTTCGCCAGAATCCAGAACATTTCTATAAATGGATTCATCCGATTTCTCACCTGTTTTTGGAGGCCAAGCCAAACCCGGCTCATTACGCCCTGGCCGCTTTAGAAGCTGAGGGCAAATTAAAAGCCATCATTACCCAAAATATTGACGATTTGCACCGGCAGGCCGGTTCCAAAACTGTTTATCACCTGCACGGCCACTTAAGAGAAGTCACCTGTATCAAATGTTACGAGGTTCAAGATTCCGCCAGCATCTTCAAAAAATTTGTTGAAGATGGCCAGGTTCCTCGACATCATTGCGGTGGTGTGCTCAAACCTAACGCCATTCTCTTTGGCGAGCAATTACCGGTGCGCGAGTTTCTCGCCGCCCAGCAGGCGGTCAAGGAAGCCGACTTAATGCTGTTGGCCGGCTCATCGTTAGAGGTCGCTCCTGCTTCAGATTTACCTCAATTGGCCCTGGACAATGGGGCTAAATTGATCATTGTCAATCACCAATCTACTTACCTCGACCAAAGGGCGGATTTGGTCATTCGCGCCGACGTGACTGAGGTTTTACCCCGAATTGTGGATTTGATAAGGGTATAGTCTCAGTAGATCCAAATTTGAGGAGCACCCAGAGGGCATAAATACCCAAGGGGCATAGACCAGCACGCCCACGTGCGGCACGCTTCGCAGTCAGCACGTGGGCGTGCCTCATATTATGCCCTGTGGGTACTCCGCAAAAATTGGATCCACTGAGTCTGTGTTTTGGACCAAGAGTTTATAGTAATTTGGTCAATAGTCAGTCCGGCCAGGGTGGGGTTTGAGATGGTTGTACCAACTCAAAAACGCCGACCCAATATAGATCGGCGTTTCAAGCTCAGTTCTTCCCCAATAACTTGCTGGAACACAAACTGCACCGTTCGAGGGCTGGTCCTCCATCTCGCGCAAGGCCAGGCGGGTCATACTTCGTCGAGCATCCGCCAGGGCATCGGCGAGGAACTGCGCCGACCCTGCTGTTCAATGTGCAGCAGCACCACCTGCCCATCGATCTGGACGACTTCGAAGATCACGTCACTGCGGCTGGTCGAGGCCGGCAGTTCGACGTTGAGGGCGACCGAGCAGCCATTCGGCGAAGGCGCGGCTGAAGGAGAAGATCAGCATCTTGAGCGGATTGTCAAGGGGGGGCATCCAGGCATCTCCGGCGATGATGGTTTAAGGAACAGTCTACCACAGAAAGCAGAATTGACAAGTAGTTGCGGGGGGGGCGGAACCGCTGAGGGCATTGAAATGCGCTGAGGACGCTGGAGAGACGACCGCCGACCGCCGCAACGGTGATTGAAGCGATAGAATCACTGAAGCACTGAAATGGACTGAGGGCACTGAAGTGAAATCAGTGCCCTCATTTAGCTCAGTGTTTCAGTGGTTCAGGCTGGATGAAACTGCCGATGAGCGGATCGTAGAAGCGGGCGAGGTAGTCATACAGGTCGAGATTTGGCTCATAGTGCTGGCCGGTGAAGAGCCGGTCGGTCAGGGTGATAGGGATGGTGTTGGTAATGATCGAGCCATCACGGTGGCAGCGGCTGGAGGCTTATTCAAACAACAAGCAACCCTTACTCAAAAATACAAAGGGTACTGACGTTTCTGTCAATGTCCTTGTATGTATGAAAAATCGACATCGTCATGAATTATGTGCTTGCACACATGTTCTGTTGCTAAAGTTCTCGAATCTAGTTGTCTGGAGCCATAAAACGCCTCAGACCGATCCGTTGAACTCCATTCACAGAGCGAAAATTTAG
>DAOUMU010000417.1:0-11896 GCA_034409055.1 Anaerolineae bacterium | reverse complement strand
GGAAACGCATGGGTAATCCTCCTGAATTTTAAGGTTGATCCCCATGTTCGCTCAATTTTGCTCTTCAGTCAATCCATTTTGCTTATCAAAACCTTGTTATTATGTCTAGTTATCGCAAAAGTCGAGTAAGATACTGCAATTTTTAATGGGTGAAATCCAGGCTTAGCCGGCTGGGGGGTGTGATCAATAATATCGGTGTAGCAACTATTTTTGGGCGTGACGGGCTTCAATGTCTCTCAATTGGTCAATTGTGGCTCTCTCTTCTGGCCGAACTGTTTCCGAAAACCAGGCATCCAGTATTTCTTGGGCCACTTCCGGCGAGGTCGCCCGCAGACTCAGCACGAGGACATTGGCATCATTCCACCAACGAGCGCCGCGCGCGGTTTGAGCATCGCCGCATAGGGCAGCCCGGATACCGGGGACTTTGTTGGCCGCAATCGAAGCCCCTGTGCCGGTGTAGCAAAAGAGCACTCCTTCGTCGGCTTCTCCCCTGGCCACGGTATCGGCCAGCTTCTCCGAGGCCAGGGTCCAGGGTAAATCATCGCCGGCCAGCGGCCCCAGTAAAATCAGTTCATGGCCCCGTTTCTTCAGCTCCTCAACAACAAAATCGGTCAGATGAGTCTTTTCATCACTGGCTACTGCAATTTTCACCGGTTGATCCTCCTCAAGGTATCTTTAATGGCCTATAGTTTAGCATAAAAAGCCAAAGGTCAAAAAGAAATTGTCGAAATGGTTACCATTACTTCAAAGTCACCGCTTCTTGCTCCAGCTTGATCTCCCGTAGCAGCATATAATCGATCAAAGAGGTCATATCGGTCAGGGTGGGATGACCACGCAGACGGGCCAGGTTGCGCTTGTCGGTGGTGGAGAGGGGGTGAGCCCAGTGAGCGTGAGCCTCTAGCGTAGTCCGGTCCATCCGATAAGGCTCAAAGCGGGGCGAAACCTGTTGGCGCAGTTGGGCCAAAATATTGAGCCCCCCGTAGTCGATATCGGCCCAGAGGCGCAGGGAAACGTTTGACGGCAGCGTTTGGGCCAGGCAGCGAAGCAGGTGACGGCTGGCCGGGGAAGGATTACCCCATAGGCACAGTGCGGCCAACTTCTGCCCCTCATACCGGATCAGTTCGTAGAACGAGGCCAGATTTTCAACACAAACGACGCGGGGGGCGTCCACACTGACCCACTGAACACGGGCAGCCAGGGCAGTGGGAATGCCGACAGATGGATGAAATTCAGCCAGGGACATCACCTGCCCTTCCGAGTCGACCAGTTGCCAGGGACCGTAGAGATAGAGATGACCGGGATTGGCCACTAACCCAAACTCACGCAGCGTCTCCTGGCTAGACAGGTCGCGCCAGGCAGGCTGGTGACGCCGGGCCAGGCGGACGATGGTTTCTTTGAGGGTATCGAAGCGTTTGCTGTCGTTAAAGACCCGCACGCTAAAAACGCGATAGGGAATCTCCTCTTTTGTCTCTTCGCCGGGCAGAGCGATGAGGGCAGTCAGTAGCTCCCGGTTCCAATCCTCGTCGGTCAGGCTAAAGGGGGTGGGGGATTTGTCGGCTTGCAGTTGGCTGAGGCAATGGTCGATCGCCTGCCGACGCCAGCCAGCCAGCCGGAAGCGGTCCCCTAGCAGAAACTCTCGCAGGCGTTGGCGTTGCTCGGCCAGGGGTTGGCGCTCCAGGAGGTCGTACAGGGGAGCTACCTGGCTTACGGCCAGGGTGACAGTCCCCAATAAATGACCGGTTTGTCCCGGCTGCCAGGTCAGGTGTACCAGACCGCGTTCTTCCAGATTGGTCAATTGTTCGTTAGCCGTGATCCGGGGAATAGGATCAGTCTGGCTGTAGTAGCCGGGCAAGGTTTCAGCTATGTCATCCAGATTAACCCGCACGGCCTGTTTGGGAGCGCCGCGACGCCGCTCGTATATATCGAGCAGGTGGTTCAGGATGACGGCTACGTCTGAGGTGGGGGTAAAGGGGATGGTCATCGACCAACCTCAACGATCAATCGGAATAAAGCCCTGCTCCGGCCCCAATTGGTCGAATTGAGCTTTGAGCATATCCCGCTCCACGGTTTTGCGGGCAATTTTGTGCTCAAGTTCGGCGGCCATTTCAGCCAGCAGATCACGGCCCTGGCGATGGGCCAACTTGACCTCCAGGCTCAACTCCACGCTGGGTCGATAGCGCAGGCTACGTAATTCCTTCTCGATGTCACGCAGGCGACGTTGGCAGCGGGTCAGTTCAGCCTGCAGCGCCTGCACCAGTTGAGCTTCCGTCCAGCCAGGCCGGACGCGCCCGGTATCAATCATGGCCTCCGGTTGCTGGGCCAGGGCCACCAGTTCGACCAGGCTGCGGGCCGCATAAGCGTCATTAATCAGCCTCATTTTTTCGGTACGGCGGGCCCGGTCGGTCTCATCCACGGCCAGGTCCGGGTGAAAGCGGCGGGCCAGTTGGCGGTATAAACGCTTGATTTCGGCTTCGCTGGCGGGATCAAGCGGTTGGGGAGGTGGGGTCGGAGCCGAAGGTGGGGGAGTTTGCCAGGCCCGCCGGTACTGCTCTTCAACGGGCAGGTGAGCATAACCGAAAGTTTGTTTACTGCGAGCAATCTGAATACGCTCGGTGTACCGCCGCAGCTCCGTTTCTAGGGCTTCTAATTTGTCGATTAAATGACCAACCCTGGCCTCAAACTCAAACTCAAAGGCATTAATTTCTGCCAGCCGGTCGGCCAGTTCAGCCTCGGCCTCGATCAATTCGTCGTGGATCTGGGCCAGGGCGGCCCGTAACCGGGTTATTTCTTCGTGCATTGTCTTTTAGAAATGTTTCCAATTGGTGTGATTATACACCACAGTCTAGGGACGACAAAGGGAAGGTGACACACTCAGGGAAATCGAGCCCCTTGGCTGGCGCCATGCGCTGTAGTTTGATCATAGGTTGCTTCTTTCTGGCGAAACTCATCAAGAATGCGCTCCCCCGCCGCATCTGCAACCTGTTCCAACTCGCTACAAGAGGGATAAGCTGGTATCTCATTCAAAGTTCGGAGAATCTGGTAACCAGCCTCAACGCCTATCCTTTTATGACCCGCTTCATGGGTTTGTAAGGCACTCACATATGTCTTCCATTTATCTACGAGTGCCTGCGAGGCATCCGGGGGAATGTCCCATTTTGGAAAGGTCTGGGTTATGGTTACGGTGACTTTGACAGGGCCAGTCCTACAGCGATCGTTTGCTGTCGAATTGGGGTAAGACCAGTCTACATACCATTCCGTGTAGGCATCATGTTGAACCCTAAGTTCATCCGAAGGCCCCAATCGATCCATTTGGGTGCGAAGCTCGTTCGCTGTAGACCCAATTATTTCATAATAGATGTAGTTTGTTGAAACGTCTGGCTCTTCTAGCCTCTCCGCCCGTTTTGATGTTTCATCCGTACTGCAAGTAGATGAGATAAAACAAACAGTGGCAACAATTAAGAAAGAGAGCAGGATTATGCTCAAATCTAATTTTCGTTTCATTCAACCAACCAATCAACTAACTCCCCCCTCCAACTCCTTCATCATCTCCGCCTTATCAATCTCAATCACAAAAGCGTGATTGTTCTGGCGGACGACGGTGCGGACAGAGTCGACGTAGGGCAGAAGACCGGCCGCCTTGTCGGGTGGGGTAGCCAGGAGGACCTGGAGTTGGTTGCCGACCATAAATTTCAAAGCACTGGCAGTGCGGGCGGTGTCCATTTTGCCAAAGGCTTCGTCAAACATAGCCAGGCGAATGGTATCGGAGGGACGGGGCTGGTTGAGGCGATAGGCCTGGGCAAAGGAGGCGGCCATGGCCACGTAGAAGGGGGTGGTCGTTTCGCCGCCCGATTTTTTGGCGTTGATCTGGCTGAGCAGAGACCGGTCCCCGCCCGGGTAGTGGATGCGAATGTCATATTGCAGGTAGTTACGGTAATCTTGCAGCTCGCGCAATTCGGGCACGAACTCCTCCTCGGGAGCGGCGGTCAGGCGTTCAAAGAGCAGGTCCCAGCCCTGCTGGTGGCGCTGGCGAAAATCAGAATCAAACAGGGACTCACCCAAAATGGCCTGGCTGTCCATAATCATATCGTAGACCTGGCGTAGGGAGGGTTCCGGCTTGGTAATGAACTCGAACCGCTCGCCGCCAAAGCGCAGCCCGGTCAGGGTGGTGTTCAGGTAGGCCAGTTGCTGGCGGGCGTCTTCGATCTGCTCCCGCAGGCGATGGATGAAATTCTCGACCAGCTCCTGTTCGGCCAGGGCCCGCTGCTCGGCAATACGCTCCTCGTACTGGGGCAATTCCGACTCAACATAGCGCTCCCGCTCACGCAGGTAGCGAGTCGCATCCTCGTCACTATCGTAGCCAAACTGGTAGGTCAGGCTGTAGCTCTGCTTGGCCTCCCGCAGACGGTCCCGGCCGCGATTCTCGGCCGACTGGTAGTCATTTTCGTAGCGGGTGGCTTTGGCCAGCACTGTTTCCAGGGGCAGGCGCTGGCGGCGGCGTTCGTATTCTTTTTGCAGGTCGGCCAGCATATCCTCGGCCTCTTCAAGCAGCAGGAAGTTATGGGCTTCCTGGAGAACTTCGTCCGCTTGACGCTCCAGGCCGGGGATGGTCTCGTCAGCCAGGGTTTCGAGCCGGTTTTTTAGCCCGCCTATCCTTTCGCCCAACGCCTCCGCTTCCTTTTGCCGCTGGTTGACCTCCGCTTCATAGGTCTTGACTGTTGCCTTGAGGGTCTCGATGGACTGCGTGTCGAGGGCCGCCAGTTCGGCCTGCAGCGCGACCAGCTTGGCCTCCCGTTCGGGCAGACGGGTCAGGAGGGGCAGGTCACGCTCCAACTCTACGTAGCGGCGGACCTTGTCCCGGGTCAGGGCCAGGCAGTCACGTAAAGCAGTATCGCGAGCTTGCCGGGTCAGCAACTCCTGGCGAATAGCCTCCAGTCGCTCCTGGCGCTGCTCAATCTGGCGGGGAATGGCCCGGTCGCCGATGAACCAGCGGCGGTAGTAACGCGGATTGAGATGGCGGCTGGTGAAGTTGCGCCGCACAAAGCAGTCTGAGGTGACGGCGGTGCGATGGTGGCGCAGGTCTTCCAGGCTGTCGCACTGAACGTAGCTACCCAGTAGCAAGTCAACCAGAGCCCGGGCAGCCGGATGATCGGTCTGGATTTCGGCGGCCAGGATTTTCTGGCCGTTGGTCTCCCCCGCAAGTGAGACGGATTGAGAGGAGACCTTTTTCAGAATGCGGTCCGTATCGGGCAGGCCGACCCCGTGTAAGTTGTCTTTGAGGCGGCGTTGGCGGTAGAGACGCATAGCCGCATCGTAATGCTCTGGCGGCACCAGCAGGTCAAAGCGGGTTCGGCCCAGGATACCTTCCACGGCGTCCTGCCAGGCTTCGTTGGGGACCTGGAGCACCTCGTAGAGCGGCACCACCTGGTCGGCCGTCAGGTTCAGTTCAGCCCGCAGCAGGCGGCGCAGGTGAGCCGATTGAGGGGCAGCGGCTTCATAGCTGGCAGCCCGGTCTCCGGTGCGCAGTTTGTGGATTTCGGCCTGAAGTTGATCGGCCTCCTGGCGGAGTTGGTCGCTCTGGCTTTTGAGCAGGGCGTGTTGGTCGGCGTAATAGTTACCCACCGTTTGGAGGTCTGTTTGAAGTTGGTGGATCAGCGACGAGGTTGAAGCTTCAGCCGGAGAGTCTGGAGTCGAGCCTTCAAGTGATAGACCGGCTAAAGCCTCGATTCCAGAATTTGCGAATATTTCCAGCGACTCTGGCACATCCTGGCCCTCCTCAATCAAGAAAGCTTTGAGGCGTTGGGCGTCCGCTAATTCGTCGGCGAGGGTTTGCTTGAGGCGCGTTTCCTGCTGGCGTAGGCCCCCCAGTTCGACTTCAAGGGTAGCGATTTGTTCACGCAGGGCCTTTTCCCGGCTGGCTGTAGCATCGGTGCGCAGGGCCACCTGGGCTTCAATCAAGGCATTATGGACCTGTTTGAGACGCTCGGCCAGGTCGTCCCGCTGGAGTTCGAGGCGACTGAGGTCAACCCGCTTCTGGTCCAGTTCCAGGCGATAGCCTTTGAGTTCGGCCAGATAGGCGTCGGCCTGGGCATGGCGGCGGATGTAGCCGTTGGTCAGGCGCAGGCGGCGCTGGGTGCGCCGCTCCTGGTCCAGTTCTTCAATCTGGTCCAGGTCGGCAATACGTTGGCGGATGTCGGCGGCCAGGTCTTCAAAGTGGCGCATCGTTTCCAATTGCTCGCGCAGAGTTTTGACATCGACCAGGTTTTCGTCCAGCAGGTAGTTGTGCACAAAGTCGCGGATGTTGATCAGCGGGCTGAAGGCCAGGCCCTTGACGATTTTCGCCGGAAAGGTTTCTTTCAGTTGGCCCAGACGGTTGAGCAGGTGGAAGCGATAGTCTTCCAGGCGGGTAAAGAGTTGGGTCCGGGCTTGCGGACCGGGTAAGGCAAAATGGTCCAGGTGGCGGCGGAAAGCGCGGCTGTCGAACAGTTGGCCGGGCGCTCGGAAGAACCAGTCGTCGTTGAGGGGAGCGCCGTTGACGATAAAGTAGCTCACATCGGGTGAGCGGCCATCCTGATAGGCATCCACCACCGCCCCGTGGACAAAGTAAGTGTCGTCGGGATTGCGAAATTCCAGGGCCACGACGGCGGTGGCGTCGTCCCGCAGGAAACGTTGGCCTTCGGTGCCCAATTCTCCCCGGACGTAGCTGGTCAGGGTACGGCGGCTGCCGGTCATAGCGGCCTGGTTGAATTTTACGTCCCGCTGCCCCCCAACCAGGGCAAACTGAATGGCGTCGAGGATGGTCGATTTGCCCACCCCGTTGACGCCAATGAAGTAGGTCGTCCCCTGGCAGGTGATGGTGGTGTTTTCGAACAGGTGCCAGTTGACCAGACGAATGCGGGTTAATTGTTTCATTGTATGCTCCTGTGATACGTGATACGTGTTGCGTGTTGCGTGATGATTTTGCCTTCACTCTTCTCTATTCGTCTGTTTCCTCCACCCGGTATCGCCGCAGCCACGCTTCCATCTCTTCGGTGGTTTGCACGGGCAGGATCATCTTGATCGAGCCACGCAGGCGGAGGCGCGCCTCGCTGTCCCGTACGTCGAGGGAACGACCGTCGAGCGGTTCAATCAGACCCAGGCGGCGCAAGTGACGCATAATCGCTTCGTACTGGCCGACCCCCAGGTCGCGCTCTTTACCGGTGATGGTGCGGTACTCTTCCCGGACCTCGCCGACCGTGACCACCGGGTCGGTAGCCAGGTTCAGTTGCTCGGCCTGCTCCTCGTAGAGCTTGCGCAACACGACCACCATCAGCGACTCATCCAGCTTGTAGCGCTGGCGACAATAGCCGAAATCGGAGACAACCTGGAAGATACGGTGATAATCATCGTGCAAGAGGGTGAAACCGGCCACGGAGAACAGGGCGGTAAAGATGACCCGATGGCGATTAACAAAGTAATAATCTTCCTTATCGCTCTCGATATCCTGATACAGGAAAGTCTGCCCCAGCAGCCGGTTCATAACCCGAGGGATATCCCGGCGGGCCTTTTCGGGCAGGGCAGTGGCTTCAAGAATTGTATCCGCGGTAAATGACATAGTTTGTTTTCCTTTTGTCCTACTAAAATCACCGTTTGATCAATTGGAAGGGCTTAACCCGTACCAACCCCAGGCTGACCGGCTCACCGGGCAAAGGTTCGAGGCTGTAGTTGACCTCGGGATGATTACCGTAGGCGATGGTATAGATCAGCCAGGGCAGGTCCGCTTCTTCGGCAAAAGCATCCGGGGGCAGGTCGCGCACGTGAAGCGAGCGATGGCCATTGAAGAACTGGTTGACAAAGCCCTGAATCTTGGCCGGGGTGATGACCTGGTCCAATTCCTGCAACGTGGCAGCACGTAGGGCCTGGGCGGCCGCCGGATCGAGTATAGGCGAGATGACCGGTTGGGGGGTGAAGGGGGCCCGGCGTTGGGGCAGGGTGTAAAAACTGTTGGTATCGGGCTGATAGACAGGCGTCGCCTGGAAGGCCGGCATCTCCTCCGGTAACCAGTCCTCCCCTTCGGCTTGCAAGGTAGCCAGGCCACGCGCCAGGGAGACGAGCCGGTCCTTGAAGCTGCCATCCGCGCTGACCAGTTGGTAACGAATCTGGCGCAGCGAGGTGCGCAAGTATTGGGCGTGACGCCGGTCGATCTCGTCCAGCAACGGATCCAGGCTTTCCAGTTGGGTGTTGATAAAACGCAGGTAATGGTTGATCTCGTCTGCGGACTGGGCCGGGGTGAGACGGCTCTGCGTGGCCAGTTCGTCCGCGGTCTGGTCCAGCCAGTCGCTGTCAAGCTGCCAGGCTTGCAACTGGGTAACGATGTCCCGCCGGTAGCGAGAGATGTGATCCGAAGTCTTGAGGGCGTGGTAAGCCGGACCGAGCGCCTGGGCGTAGTCGTCATATTGCAAGCGGAGCAGTTCGGCCACCGGCCGGTCCCGGCTGACGCGGTCGGTGTAGCGCCGGATGTTTTGATTCAACTCGTTGAGACCACGCACCATCTGGCGCACGTTCTCGTAGGCCTGGGTAACGGCCAGAGCCGGCGAGAAATTGTCTCCCTGCTGGGTGATCAGTTGATGGGCCGTGTACAGTTGGCCGGTGTACTCACGGGGTTTTTGCTGCTGGATGGTCCGCAGGGCCTCAAGCAAGGTAAAGGCATAGTCAGGCAAAATAATGAACTCGGTGTAGTCGGCCTGCTGCTCTCGCTCCAGCCAACCGGCCTCGACCAGGCGGCGTAGCATCCAACTGGCGTAATCCTGGGTCGTATCACCTGGCGAATCATCAGCATCGGCCTCATTGACATCCATGGATTGGACCAATTCCTCTGTGTCTTCGTTGGTCAGATAGTCCACGATTTCGGCCACGACCACCTCGCGGGTCAGGCCAAAGCGGTTGAATTCAGCCAACTCGTAGATGCGTAACAAGACGGCCATGTAGTGGCGTTGCAGTCCGCCCTGGGTACTGAGCACGTTGAACAGGTTGGCCGGTAGAATGTCAAAAGGATTGGTTAAAGCCGTCATTTTTCCTGCCTCATTGCCTCATCGTCGCCATTCCAGACCAGAATCTCCTCGACGCTGCAGTCGAGCGTCTCACACAAGCGCGCCAGGGCTTGCAGGTCAATATAACGGGCTGCGCCAGCATCCAGCCGGTAAACCAGGTCTTTAGGCACACCGGCAATCTGGGCCAGGCGACGGGGCGACAACCGCTCGCCGGTGACGAGCTGGTATTTGCCCAGCATAATTGTGATTCGTCCTTTAGTCGTTATCTCAGCCATATTAGCACATTTGTTCTATTTGTCAAATTATAACCTACATTTGTCGATTTGTCAAGACAAAAAACCGAATAAATCGCCAAACTACAACAAATGTTGTAGTCCCTCTACGCGCGGTGTTTAGCCAGGCCGTCCATAAGATAATGCTTTTAAAGTAAAACCAATCCGCCTGATGACTGGTTACAAGCCGGCTGAGGTCTGGTATACTGTTAATGAGCCTCCAAGAGGCTGTCAGCAGATTTAAGGGGGCAAAAATGATTAGTGGGAGAGGAAACTATGAATATTATGAACTATGAATTTACCCCGGGTATTCATCTGATTACATTGAGCGGTCCCATTACCATCAGCCAGGCCGGGGCTGTGACCCAGTGCTTTAGAAACATTGCTGAACAGGGCATCAAACGCGTTGTGGTCAACCTGGAAGCGGTCCCCTTTATTGACAGTCGGGGACTGGCCGCTTTGATCACCGGGTATCAAATCTTCGGCAGTAAGCCGCAAAACTTTCGGTTAGCTGGACCCCAGGATCAATTGAAGGTTTTGTTTGAGCTGACCGGCTTTGTCAACATCTTCCAGATTTTCGAGAGTGTAGCCGAGGTGATGGCCGCCGAACCGGGCAGCCAACCCCAACCGGTTGCCGTCCTGGAGACAGCATAACCGTCGCAGCGTAAGCTCGTAAACGAAACGCCGCAACCCAAAAGGCTGCGGCGTTTGGCTAACCCCCTAACCCGGATAAACCGGAATTAGACATGAGAAATAAGAAATGAGAAATTTAGGCTAGTGGCTGACGAACAGACAACTTCTAATTTCTCAAATCGTTCAAACTTCTTGCCCAACGTGCCAGGACTCAATCTCTAAGGCAGTTCCGAAATTTAAATCATCCCAAAACTTTCGGCGGCGTGAAGCGTAAAACGTGAAACGTGAGGGTTTATGGCGTAAACACATCACGTTTCACGTTTCACGTTTCGCGGAGTTGGGACAATTATTTTTTCGGAACTGCCTAAGGTGCTAAAGATCACCTGCTATCCTCGTGAAACAAGAAATCCAGGATTGAACAGACTCCGGCCACGACCAGCCAGAGTAGCACAATCAACGAGGCGACGAATACCCAGGCAAACTGCTCATTGACTTGCTGCAGCAGATAGGCGGTCAAACAAAGCAGCAAATCAAGCTTGATAGCTTGCGCCAGCAATCTGTGTACCATCTGTCTACGCATCATTCCCTCACCTTTTTTTGCAGGGAACTACCTACCCTCATGTCATTCCGAGGAGCGCAGTACCCAAAGGGCATAAACGACGAGGAATCCCCGAAACTTTGGCCCAAAAGAGGTCTACCCTGTGCCCCTTGGGTACCTGTGCCCCTCGGGTACCTGTGCCCCTCGGGTATTTACCAAAACCTTGGGGATTCTTCACCTGTTCAGAATGACATGGCAGGTAGGCCGGGCATCCCCATGCCCGGCCATCTATACTCATACAGCCAGAACCACCCAGGGCACAACAATCAGAGCCACAAAAATCAGCAAGAAGAGGCTGCCAAAGACCACCACGCAGCCCGTTGGTTCCTCGCGCATGGTCAATTTAATGACACCCACGACCGCCAGAATACCAATAACGATTCCTACCCCTAACATTATTAGCACTTTGGCCTCTTTCCTTCACCCAAATCTTTACTGTGGCTACGATTAGAATATAACCTATCTACCCTCGCAATTGTTGGTACACCGGTTACAAATTTTTGGAATAGAGGTTATGCTCTCATTGTATGATATTTAGCTTTGCCGGTCAGTCGGAAATTTGCGAAAGAATTTGCGCAAACCGCAAATAAAGTAGGGGCGAGGCAACTCGGAGAGCAGGTTGTCTGCCCCGAGACTCTCAATCCGAGTTGCCTCGCCCCAACCCCGAATTATTGAGCTGATACCAAATCAACCCAAAATAGACATTGATGGTGTATCCACTTGAGGGGACGGGCCGGCCGTTCCGACTCATTTGTTGGAACGTCTGCCCTATCCTGTACGAGAGGGGGATGGAGAGGCTGTTCAGTTCTAAAGATTCTGTGTGTGTCATTGCGAGGAAGCGAAGCGAACGAAGCAATCTCCTGCCTGCAATGTGGAGATTGTTTCACAATGACATAACCGAAGAACTGAACAGTCCTAAAACATCACGTTTCACGCTTCACGTTTCACGGAACCTCATCAACGATCCCGGCCAGCCGCTGGCGGTAAGGTAACGACGGTTTCGGCCATCATCGTCTGCCCGTCGTTCGTGAAGTGGCCGAAGATGGCCAGAGGGGTATCGACTGTCAGCACCTCTAATGACAACGACTCACCTCGTGCGTCGAACACCTGTGTCTCAGTATCCACGTGCACCAGGCGAGGGCCTTGCGGCGTGCCGATAGTCAGTCCTTCCGAATCAATTCCCCGCAACGGTCCGATCAGATCAGGCGGACCGGGCGGCAAGTTAGCCGGACGGGCAGCGGCATTAGCCGGCTCAGGACCACCCGGTGGTGATTGAGCCCCGGGGCCAGGCTGGCCCGGAGGACCAAGCTGACCGGGAGCACCGCCGGGTTGTTGGACAGGCTGACCGGCCGGGCCGGGTGGACCAC
>DAOUMU010000416.1:0-28782 GCA_034409055.1 Anaerolineae bacterium | reverse complement strand
CAATATATAGTGTCTATATTGACATAAAGCGTGAATCCATTTGGCAAGATCTAGTTTTTGCTGATATCGAGAGCTACTGTATATAGGGATTTTGGCCTTTTTTAAGCTCAAATCCCTACATCTAGTGGCTGAGTAGTTACCATCATCAATACAACTCAAAATATTTCGGTTTACATTTCAAAAAAACTCATTTTGAATTTTTCAGAAACCTGGAGGACGCCCATCACGCCTCACACGCAGCGGTCCGGTTGCATCTCGTTTTTTCAGGCGCTCTGCTTTGGTTTTGGGCACCCAGACGGCAATACGCGTTCCCTGGTCCGGTACAGACTGCAAGGTCAACTCGCCGCCAATCAACTCGGCTCGTTCCCGTAGATTGAGCATGCCCAAGCTCCCCCGCTGCTCGTAGTTATTCATGACCTGATCGAGATCGAACCCATTGCCGTCATCGGTGATGATGGTATAAATTGCGGTGGAGGTTTCGCCCAGCTCTACCACAATATTACCGGCCTGGGCATGCTTGATGGCATTATTAACCGCTTCCCGGACGATGGCAAAGAGGGCAGCTTCCACCTTTTCATCCTGGCGGGAAATCTCACCAGTTGATTGGTCAGTTTTAATTTTTAGGGCCAACCGGGTTGCTTCGGGAATATCGGTTTGCCGGCGCTCGATGAACCCCTGTATGGCAGCCGTCAGGCCCTGCATTTCCAAGGTCAGTGGACGCAATTCAAAGAGTAGAGTGCGCATCTGATGTACGGCCTGTCTGGCCAGTTCCTGAGCAGTGACAATTTCTTTGGCCAGGCCGGTGGGGTCCTTTTCCAGAATCATTTTGCAAAGATCCAGGTGCATCATCAAGGCGCTGACCAATTGGGTAGGTCCATCGTGCAAATCGCGAGCTAAGGCTTTACGAGTCTGCTCCTGGGCTTCAAGCACCCGATCCCGTTCAGCCAGCACACTTTCGTACAGGCGAGCATTGCGAATGGCAATGGCAGCCTGGGTGCCAAGGGCCGACAGCAGCCACAGTTCATGGTCGGTGAAAGCGTGCGGTTGGTAGCTCCAGGTGGCAATCACGCCTTGAACATTCTCATCACTCAGAATAGGATTGAGAATCGGCACCCCTAACCAGGAACGAACTGGTTGGTTAGCAGGTTTGTCCTGGCTAGCCAGACCAGTCGGGTCAATGTTGGTGATATCATCAGTCTCAAGACAGTCCTCAACCAGCAAGGGAGCCTGGGTAGCCAGGACACAAGTAGGCAGCCCTTGATGATCTGAACGCCTGACCGAAAAAGGTTTGAGCGGCTGCCCCCGGTCGAAAACCAGGGCAAAATTGAGGATGTCCGTTCGATCATCGTAAATGATGACGGCAAAGTTGGCCGTATTTATCAACCGGCGGCTTTCTTTGTAGAGCGACCAGATGGCCTCTCTAAGGTTTAAGCTGGACCCCACCGTCACAGCCATATTGTACAGAGTCGTAATTTCCTTAACTTCTTTGCTCAGACGTTCAAGCCTGGCCCTATCTGCACTAATACTGGCCTGGACTGGCGAAATTTGCGCTCTCTCAAATGTATCGGGGTAGAAATGAGGAACTGATGGAATTTCTACCATTTCAGCCACCCCCTCGGCTACTTTTATCATCGTGATCTTGGCACCTCCCGCCTCTCAAGCGGCTCCGTTTAGCCGTGACAGCTTTAGTGGTTTCCGCCATTGAGGAAATATGGTATCTTTATCATACCTCACCTATCCAGGGCATGCTTGACGCTTTATTGAGATTATCTCAACAAATTGATGAATTTTTTGACAGTAGATTGAAGGCATTACCCAGATGTGTTATACTGGGGGCATAAATTTATCTCTCTCGTAGAGAGGGCATCCCTATACCCAACCCCCGCATGGGGATGCGGGACCTACGAATAGAAAATTTCTATTATATCAAGTAAAGACAAATCCTTTTAAGTCGCAGCCGGTGGGCAGAGTTGCCACAGAGGAGAGGGAAGACAATGGAGCCGGCACATATTGGCCGTTACGAAATCCACTCACCGTTAGGGCGGGGAGGGATGGGCACGGTCTATAGAGCCCACGACCCTTCTATGGAGCGGTGGGTGGCCATCAAGGCGATTACGGTCCAGGATGCCTACCAACGGGCCCGCTTTCAACGGGAAGTGCGAGCAGCAGGGAGTCTCAATCATCCCCACATCACCACCATTTATGACGTGGGGGAGGAAGGCAACCTGGCTTACATCGTGATGGAGTTGGTCGAGGGGGAAACCCTGGCTAACCGGCTCTCAGGGCCAATGTCCTGGCCTCAAGCAGTCGAGTTGCTATTGCCCATCTGCCAGGCCCTGGCTTACGCTCACAGCCGGGGCGTGATCCACCGGGACGTCAAGCCAGCCAACGTTTTGATCTCGACAGAGGGGGTAGTCAAGCTGACCGATTTCGGTGTGGCTCGCCTGGAAGCGGCCCTGCGCCGTATTACCGAGTCCGGCAGCACAGTTGGTACCCCTCTCTACACCGCTCCCGAACAAATTCGAAACGAGGTGGTGGATGGACGAGCCGACCTCTTTTCAGTGGGTATCGTTCTCTTTGAGTTGATTACTGGCCGGCATCCTTTTACTGCCCGCGAGCAGACCCTGGCCCAGGTAGTCTACCGGATCACCCAACCGGAACCGGCCAACCTGGCGCCCCTGGCAGTGTTAACGCCCCCGGCCCTGGTTGAAGTGGTAGGGCGGGCCCTGAACAAGGAAGTAACCGCCCGCTTTGCCACCGCGGATGAGATGGCTTTAGCCCTGACAGCCTGTTTGGAACAGTCAGGGGCTGTCTCACAGCCTTCTCTGCCCCCCGCTTCTGTCCAAGCCGCTTCCTCCCCCACCTCCCCCCGGCTTATCGAGGTGGTGCCCAGCGACCTATCCCTTTCGCCAGCGGAAGAAGCCCTCCTGCTCACAGCCTTCGCCGGGCACGACCGGCTTTATATTGAGCACGAGTTCAGCAGCGGCTACAGTGGGGCCAGAGTCTTGCTGGCCACGCCGGTGCGCAGCGGGCGACGCCTGGCGCAGATTGTGCTTAAACTGGATACACCAGCCGCCATAGATCATGAATGGCAGGCCTACCAGGAATACGTTAAAGACACGCTGCCGCCGGTCACGGCCCGCATCCTCGAATCGCCGCTCTACGCGGCGGACGGGCAATTAGCTCTACTGCATTATAACTTTGCCGGAGGATTGGGTAATACCCCACCGGAGAGCTTGCGCACCTATTATGCCCAACGCAACGGTCAGCAGGTAGCTGCTCTGCTGGAGAGAGGTATCTTCCAAACCTTCGGACCCAAATGGTGGCTGCAACGCCAGGCAACCGATCTCATTTTACGCCGGGAGTATGATCGCCTCTTACCGGTGCATTTGGTGGTAGAGTTACGGGACTTATCCCAGGCCACAATGACGCCCCGCATTTTAGTTGCTCGAAAAACCAACGCCCATGCCTGCCGCCAACTCGGAACAGGCCAGTTGGTGCAAATCCAGGGCTTCATCCTGACAGAGATTCGGACGGACCAGGCTGAGGTCACCCTTGAGGCGTTGCCGCCTTCCGGTAGTCGCACCAACCCAATCCGGGTGCGGGTGACCGGCCTGAGTCCCGGCCAGATGAAATACGAACTCGGCCAGGTTGTGCCCACTCTTATCGGGGTGGTGAGGGCCACCCGGCACGAACTGTTGCGCCAGTTGGCTGAGCCGGTCTTATTCGACCAGGCCCTCGATCAAAAGCAGATTACTATTGGCAGTCAGCTTTATCCTAATCCCCTTTACGATTACGAGTCTCTCCTGGATCAACACATCTCGGTCATGAAATCTATCATCCACGGTGACCTGAACCTGGAAAATATTTTGGTCACCCCAGCCTCCGGTTTGGCCTGGCTGATCGATTTTGCCACCACTCGTGAGGGGCACAACCTTTACGATTTTATACGCCTGGAAGCCCAGGTCATCACCAAATTACTGCCCCAGGCTGGGGTAGGACCGGAAGCTGTTGTACGCATGATGTACGTCCTCCACGAGCCTGAACCTTCTGCCCAGCAACTGCCGGTTGAACTGCAAAAGCCTTTGGCCGTCCTGGCGGCCATTCGCCGGATGGTCAAGGTTTGCCTGTACAGCCGCGAGAGTTGGGATGAGTATTATCTGGGGTTGGTCATTACCCTGCTGGGGGCGTTGAAGTTCAAGGAGTTGGACAATTCGGCGCGGGAACTGGCCCTGGCAGCAGCGGCCACAGTGCGCGGGTTGATTAGCATACCTTCGCTGCAGCTTACGCCCCCACCTGTTCCGGCTCCGTCCCCTACCCCATCAAGTTCCCGGCGAAAGATCGTTGCCGGGGCAGTAGTTTTGGCGGTTTTAGCGGTTCTGGTTGGTTTGGGATTCTGGTTCTGGGAACCACCCTTATCTTCACCAAACACGCCGACCTCCCTACCTCCAGCAGAACCCCTTGTCGACGCGGCAACACAGCCCACCCCCACCTACACTCTGACAGCCACCCCCACCCTCACGCCGCTGCCCTCCCCTTCGCCGACACCGACGCTATGTGTGGCCGAGGGAATTGCCGTTGCCCCACTCGACGTTCGCAGTGGACCAGGGGTAGACTATCCGGCATTTGGCTCCGTGTCCGCCAATACCTCGATTCGGGTCACCGGACGTAACGCTAACAGCCAGTGGTGGCAGATTGCCCATCCGGGTGGGCCAGGCGGATACGGTTGGATCGAGGCTCAATCCGTAGAGTTGTCAGGAACCTGCATGCCCCCCCTGGTCCCAGTTCCACCGCTTACCATTACCTCAACACCCACAACAGTTGCCATCTTAGCCCCACCGGCTTGCCCCACACCAACCTTCTACCGCTCCTGGCCCGACAACTATCCCAGCCTGGGATGTCCGGTCGAGGGCTGGCAATCCGATTTTACTTTCCAATGGTTTGATCAGGGCTTGATGATTTGGCGTAAAAATCCTAGCCCGGCCCAGATTTACGTTTTGTACGAGGAAGGTAACTGGCGCGGTCAAGTAGACCCGGAAGGTCCACGTTGGCCCTCTTGCCCGGAGGCCGGGCAAACAGGGGAACTGGGGCCGATCTTTAGTTTTGGCCTGATCTGGTGCGAGGCAGAAATGGATCGCCTGGGATTGCCGGTCACGGAAGAAATGGCCTCTGAAAATAGCCCGGTCGAGGAGTTTGAGCATGGCCTGGCTTTCAAGCTTGGCCAGGCTGACTATGTCCTGTTTGAAAATAATACCTGGGTATCATCTACACCTGGACCTACTAAAGTCACTCCTACACCTCTGACCACCCCGGACCTCAGTCTAATGCTTGAAGATTTTGAAGCTTACAACACCGCCGCCCTCCGCCAGACCTATTCCCTGAACGATGCCTGGGGGAAAAATGAGCTGGTCATAGACGTAACCAGGCTGACCGATATCCCTGAGCAGGGACAAGTCCTGGTCCTTAGCTACGACATCAAGGCTACGTCCCCTGATCATTACGTTGGCATAGAAAGAAATCTGCCTACTACCCAGGATTGGTCGAACTTCAAGGCGGTACAATTTTGGGTACGCAACGGGGGAACTACTGTGGACTTGATTTTCCAGTGGGGTGAAGTGCAGTCCCAGGGGGACGAGGTTTGGCGAGTTCGTCTCCCTCTACAACTGGGTGAGACTCGTTCGGTGGAAATTCCTCTGACCGGCCAATTTTTTAGTCGGGCCGATTGGTCGCCGGTTGGTAACACCCAGATGGACCTCGATCAGGTCCGTTACTATGCCTTCTTTGTTGAGCGAACCCAGGCCGGTAGCGGCACCATCTATCTGGACTCCGTAAAATTGCTCTCTAAAACAATTCCATCACCTGCTCCATCGCCAACGCCCACGCCTACCGGTTACGTAGATACCGGATTCCGGCCTACGGCTGTATTTGAGCAGCCCTGGAATAACCTTGACCAGGGCAACGGCTCCCTGGGCTATCCGACTGGCCCGGCGATTACCGACCGTAACTATGCCCGCCAGTTTTTTGAGCGAGGTTTTATGTTCTGGTGGGAATCACTGCAAGACCCTCAACCGATCTGGGTCATCTACACCCCGGACCCGCTAGCCACTCAAGGTGATACCTGGATAAAGTATGAAGACCGGTGGCAGGCTGGTCAACCGGAGTACCCACCGGAGTGCCCGGAGGCCGGTCCGCCGCTGGGACCAAAATCCGGCTTTGGCCTGATATGGTGCCACCAGGCGGGGGTCAAGGATCAGCTTGGGCGGCCACTCGACACTGAGTTCGGTTCGGGCAACGTTTTCCCCAAGGGAGCGGTGCAATTCTTCCAGGGTGGGGTGATGCTTGAAAATCCGGCCGAGCAGCAGGTTTGGGTATTAGTAGATGGCAATGGATGGTATCGGTTTGGTTATTAGAGGACGGATGATCTATGGCTATTCAACCCGGCCAGATTCATCACCAACGATATAAGTTTGAGCACCTGCTCGGCCAGGGGGCGTTCGGTGTCACCTGGCGGGGGCAGCACCTGGTCTTGCATCGTCCGGTAGCTATTAAGGTGATCGATGCCAGCAAGTTGGACGAGCAGAGCCTGGAGCGGGCCATACGAGAATGTCAGATCGGCGGCCGGTTGAGCGGTCTCCACGTGGTCAACGTGTTCGACGCCTATCAAGAAGAAACCGATCTCTGTATTGTTATGGAATTTATGGCCGGCGGCAGCCTCAAAGATTACCTGGCCAACCATCAACCAACCCTAGCCCGGGGCTTGAAATGGGGACTGGATCTGATCGAGGCCCTGGCCGCCGTGCATGAACTGGGGATTATCCATCGGGACATCAAACCGGCTAACATTCTGCTGAGCGCAGACGACCAGGTGAAAATCGCCGATTTTGGCATTGCTCATCTACCAGGATCGCGCTTAACCGGGCAATTTCAACCTGGCACACCTGCTTACCGCTCACCAGAACAGGAAGCCAATCAGCCGGTTGACGCGGCCACAGACGTTTATGCCCTGAGCGCGGTTTTGTTTGAGGTTTTCAGCGGTCAGAAATTCTTCCCTTTCAAAGGCGTAACATTGGCCGAATGGCGGGGGGATTTGCGTCATCGCCTGGCCCAACGTTACCCGGAAACACCAGAGGTATCGCTGGCCGGCCTGGTCGAAGCTCTGGCCGGTGGGTTGGCTGTCAACAAATCATTCCGCAGTGCGTTGTCAGAGTTGCGACAGGCGTTGGCTGCCGTACTCGATTCCTTGCCGGGGGAAGGCGTACCGAGTCAGGCAGTGGTGGCTCAGCCAACGTCGCCGCCTGAACCCTCAAAGAGCGAAACCCCTACCGACCAAACTCCCGTCGCCCGCATCGGCCGCTATGAGTTACAGGCCCTGATTGGACGGGGAGGTATGGGCGCGGTTCACAAAGCCTATGATCCTCGCATTGACCGTCTGGTGGCTCTCAAAACTATCACCATCGTCGATCCAAGCTGGCGAGCTCGCTTTCAGCAAGAAGCTCGCATTGCCGGCCGGCTGAATCACCCGCATATTGTCACTGTTTACGACGTGGGAGAGGTAGGCGACGTAGCCTACATTGTGATGGAACTCGTCGAGGGGCAAACACTGGCCGATCTGCTTCCTTCGCGGCTGGCCTGGACCGAGGCTGTTAAGTTATTGTTACCCGTTTGCCAGGCATTAGACCATGCCCACCAACAGGGGGTCATCCACCGAGACGTGAAACCGGCCAACATCCTCCTGGCCGCCGATGGCCGGATTAAATTGACCGATTTTGGTATTGCTCGTCTGGAAACCGGCCGTCATCTGACCCAAACTGGTGCTGTGCTCGGTACACTGCTCTACATAGCCCCTGAGCAGTTCGAGGGAAAGACCGTCGACGGGCGGGCTGACATCTTCGCCCTGGGTGTGATCCTGTTTGAACTGGTTACCGGGCAAAACCCTTTCGCCGATGAGGAAAGTACACCGGGCTGGGGATTAATGCTGCCCACTCGAGCACCTGACTTCAACCTGTTAGAGGACCTGGTTCCACGACCCTTGCAGGCTGTCATTCAACAGGCGATGGCTGGCAAGCGAACTGATCGTTTTGCTACCGCGGCAGAGATGGCCGAGGCCCTGGTAACCAGCCTGGGCGAAGAATCGGCCTCCGGAGCACCGGTCGCCGCAACCCCGGCCAGAACAACCACGACCACCCTGCCCCCCGTAGAAATCAGCAGTGGCATAAGCCTTTCACCGACCGAACGCAACTTGCTGGCGCAAGCCTTCAATGGGTACGACCGGCTCTACATTGAGAGCGAGTTAAGCGGCCCGGCTAGCAACGTCCGGCTGCTGGTAGCGCTACCGGTTCGCAGCGGGCGTTCTCTGGCCCGGGTTATGGTTAAACTGGCTTCGCCGGAGATACTGAGCCGTGAATGGCAAGCCTACCAGGAATATGTGGCCGACATTTTGCCGCTGGTGACGGCCCACATCCAGGGAGCCCCCCTCCTTTCACCCAATCGAAAGTTGGCTTTACTACGCTACACCTTCCCCGGCGACGTGGGTGAACGGCAGGCGGTGAGCCTGGTTACCTATTACCAGTCTCACACCGGGCCGGAGATCACCAACCTGCTGGAACGTAATATCTTTCAGGTAGTGGCCCCCACCTGGTGGTTGAATCGAGAAACAGACACGTTCCCTCTGCGGCGGGAATATGACCATCTTCTGCCGGTACACCTGGTGGTAGAGCGAATCACCGCCACGGCAACGGCGCCCTTGGTGCTCAAAGCCGGGGCTGTTACGGCGCAAGACGCCCACAATTTGGAAGCCGGCCGGTCAGTGCAGATACAGGGTTTTCGCGTCCAAAGCATCCAGGCAGAGCAACAGGATATGATTCTGGAAGCACATCCTCCGGCAGGCAGGGCAGCAGAGGGCTTGCGCCTTCAATTAACTGGCCTCTCGCCTGACGAGTTACGTTACCAGCCGGGTGATTTGGCTCCCAATTTTGTTGGCGCCATCATTGCTACGCGTCACCAACTTTTGACTCAGGCAATTCAGACGGCTTTGCCAGAGGTTGACTTGAGCCAATCAACGATTAGTCTCAACACATCTCAGTTCGCCAACCCCCTGCAGCAATACGAGCGGCTACTGGATCGTCCCGTATCCGGTATGCGGTCAATTATCCATGGTCGGCTGACTCTGGAAAGCATTCTGGTTGAACCAGAGTCGGGCCTGGCCTGGTTGATTAATTTTTCCGATACCCGGCCGGGACACAACTTGTATGATTTCTTACAGCTCGAGACACAAGTCGTGACCCGCTTACTGCCGCCCCTGGTAACCGAGGCCGGGGTGAGGCTGGAAGACGAAATCATGGCTATGGCCCAAACGTTACACAGAGCCAGGCCCCCCACCCACGCCCCTCACCCGAACCTGCAAAAGCCTTACGATCTACTTCGCACAATTCGCCGCCTGGCCAGCCAGTGCATGCTGACCCCTGACGATTGGAACGAGTACTACCTGGGGTTGGTGATGATGCTACTGGGGGCTTTACCTTCAACCTTGGAGAATCCGGCCGCCGGAGGCCTAATTTCCAACTGGGCAGTGGTGACCAGTAGCCTCATCGACCGGCCGTTGCATCCTCCCCTTGTAGCAAAAGCGCCAACACCGGCCAAACCCTCGGCCACGTATCTCTGGCCAACCTTGAGTCTGGTCGGTATAGCGGTGGCCTTGGTGATCTTCTTCATAGCGATCTGGCCCCGCTTTACCACCCCAACACCAACGCCGGTTGCCGCTGTTGTGGACACATCCACACCCACGCCCACGTCCTCTCCTTCCCCCTCTCCTTCACCAACGGCGACGCCAACTCCATCTTCCACTATGACGCCCACTCCTCCTATACCAGGCGCAGTGAGAGGGGTTTTAGAGGGGGATCTGAATGTTTTTGGTGGGCCGGGGACAAATTATCCTTTCATCGGTAGCGTTAACAAGGGGGTGGCGGTTCAGGTCACCGGTCGCGATCCCAGCGACAACTGGTGGCAGATTGCCTATCCGGAGGGGCCCGGCGGATACGGTTGGGTTGAGGCGCAATTTGTCAGACTTGAGGGTCAAGAAAAAATTGCTACCTTGCCCACGGCTATCGCCTCACCCCCCCCGACGTTCACGCCGACCCCAACCGAAACACTTACGCCCACCCCTACGGCTACACCCACCCCTATCCCCACCAACACGCCTATCCCGCCAACCCCTACCCTCTCACCGACGCCCCCAGGGAGCCCCACCCCCGCAGCCGACCACCCCCGCGAGTTCGTGGGTGATGTACAGGGGTATCAAGCTTTCGTCTGGAGCCTGGCCGGCAAGTCTCCGACCAGTGCCTCCTTCTCACCCAACCGGGCTGAGATTGCCACCACCGAGGGAACCAAGCTATATACCCTGGCCAGCGATGGCTCTTACCTCAATACCTGGCTGGAGGAAGATGAAACGATCCGACCAGTCGGGGGAGCCGTCTGGTCGCCCGATGGCCAATACATTGCCTTTGTGGCCGACCGCAAGCAAAATTGCAGCCCATGTCGCCTGGTGGGGATTGTACACCCTGTAAATGGTTGGCTGCGTTATCTGGATATACCCCCTGACCAGGCCGCCGATTTACCACGCTGGACGCAGGATGGACGATTGCTGGTGACCATCTATCGGGACGATCCGGCCAATGGGACAACCTACATTTATGACGCCTCAGGACGGGGTCAGGTAGCGACAGGTAGCTACGTTTTAAGCAGCAGTCACGAAGGGCAAAAATGGTTCCCCTGGAAACCGGGTAAAACCTGGCCAGTTAACCAAGGCCAACCCCATAGTTACTACGATGACTAAACGAACATACCAATTCATCACGTTTCACGCTTCACGTTTCACTCCCCTGGCTGCACAAACCGATATCCTCGCCCACGCACCGTCTGGATATAAACAGGGTGGGCTGGCTCCGGTTCGATTTTCTCGCGCAGCCGTTTAACCAGTTGGGCCAGGCGATCATCACGGATGCCTTTGACCATCTGTTCATCCGGCCAGACGGTGCGTATCAAGGTATCTTTTCGACAGATTTCGCCGGGATGCTCCAAGAAATAGGAGAGTAACCGGTCTTCATTGGAGGTTAGTTCGACGTCTAAGGGAATGCCGCCGCGCAGTACCACCCGTGTCTTGGGATGCAATTCGATGGGTTTCGCCGCCTGCTCGCGTTGCTGGACGACGAAAGTTTTAAAGATAGGAGAAAAGAGGTCCGGCTTTGCCTCTGGCGTCGACCGTACCAGCAGCCCGGCCTGTTCCAGGTAGGCCACAACGCGCGGCTTGAGCATTGTTTCCCTGGTTCCGGCAGTGAGAGCCAATAGCGTGGCCTGCTCCTCCGATGACAAGCCGTCCCATATTTCCTGGCAATTACGCTGGAATTCCGGCCGGGCCAGGAGTTGTTTGGTCCAGGTTTGCCTTGATTGTCCAGGGGTCAGAGCACCCTCGGCCAGGGCCAGACAGGCCGCTTTCATAAAAGCTGGCAATCCACCGCTGACCTCGATCAGTTGGACCACCTCCGGCTCACCGAAGGTCGTGCCCAAGCGTTCGGCCATCTGGCGGGTAATCCAGCGGGCGTCCCGGTCAACCATCGGCCCCACCCAGCAGGTATTGGCAGCAACAATGTCGTAGAACTCGCTGATCTCGTCTGGATCACGCAGGCGGGTCAGGGGATGGCGAGTGAAAACCATGTAACACAATTCACTCTTGAACTGATCGCGTAGGCTACGCAAGCTGTTCAAGGTCTGAGCATCCAAGTGCCGGCAGGCTTCGTCAAAACGATCCAGGAGCCAGACAACCTTTTTCTCTGCCTGGCGGATAATGATGCCATGAGCCTTTTGTAAGATGACCAACACCTCGAAAACGTCAGTCCAATCCACCCGGCCTTGAGTCAATTGCTGCATGGCTTGCTGGACATCTGGCGCAAACCCGGTCGAGGCATCCTGCAAGACCTGGAACAGACCGCGATAAAAGAAGGGAACCGTCAAAGCTGGCAGGCTGTTAATATCAAAGCTTAGGAAGCAGTAGCAATCTGGTCCACCAGTCACATAAGGCTTGATGGCATCGGGCCGGCTGCTGAGAAAGCCCGCCAGGTTGGACTTGCCGGTCCCACTGCCACCGATGACCATACCACTCTCCCCCACCGCTATCCACTGCATCATCGTGGCCACTTGTTCAACCCGATAGGTAACAGGAAAGTTGGCCCAATAGCCCAAAGCGCGCCTGGAATTTGTCATAATGAACCTCTTCGTCATAAACGATTGCGCCTACGGCAGCCACAGCCACAGCAAGCCATCCTGCCACCCGAGGCCAATGACCAGACAGTTATCAGCCAAAGTGGCTGCGGCCAGATTGGTGTTGACCATCCCTTCGACGGCCACCGTCCAGGCCACTTCGGCCCCTTTAGCCTCAAAAAACGGCTCAACCTGCGGGAGGGCAGGTATTTACGGAGCGTCTTTTTCAAGCCACTCGTCAATCTTAAGGGAATAGGCTTGCGAGACCGAGTCGTCGCCCATGGAGATGCCATAGATGGTATTCGCCGCTTCAATGGTTTTACGATTGTGGGTGATAATAATAAATTGAATATCGCGGGCCAGAGCCACCAGGGCATCACGGAAGCGGCCTACGTTGGCCTCGTCCAGCATCGCGTCAACTTCATCAAAGATGACAAAGGGGGTGGGGCTGATTTTTAGCAAGGCAAAAATGAGCGCCTGAGCCGTTAGCGAGCGTTCGCCACCGGAGAGCAGGGCCAGGCTTTGTAGCCGTTTACCGGGCGGCCGGGCGACAATATCCACGCCCGTTTCGATCAGGTTATTCGGGTCAGTCAGGAGTAATTGAGCCTCGCCGCCACCGAAGAGGGCTCTGAAATAACGCTGAAATTCTTTGGCTACTTTCTGAAAAGTATCGGTAAAAGCCTCCTCCATGGCCGCATCCAGCCTGGCAATGATCTCTTTCAAATCAGCCGCAGCCGCTTCCAAATCGACCATCTGGCCGGTCAAAAATTGGTAACGCTCACTCAGTTCGGCATATTCACGGGGGGCCTCAGGATTAATATGGCCCAGGCGGCGCACCTGTATCTTGAGACGTTTGACGTCTTCCTCAACGCCAGGAGGCAGCTCTTCTACCACCGGCAAATCGGATACCAGGGGACGAATGGGCAGCACCGGCTGGCCAACCTGCTCATCGGACATGGCCAGATTAACCAAGCCCAGGTCGTCTTGAATCTGGCGTTGTAGATTATCCAGTTCATCCTGCCGTCGGGCTCCATCTAATGAGGACCGGTTATATTCCGCCTCCAGCCACTGTAACCGCTGGCGCAAGTTACTTTCAGTCTGCTCCAGTTGCGACTGACGCGCCTCTAATTCGGCCAGGCGGTTCTCTGTCTCACTGATTTTTTGAGCAAATTGGTCAAGCTGACCGCTAAATTCCTGCCGACGAGCTTGAAGTTCCTGCTGCTGCTTCAGCAAGGTTTCCCGTTCAGCAGCCAGCGAACGAGCCCGGCTCTGTTTACTTTCAATTTGAGAGGATAGTTGTTGCCACGTCGCCTGCTGGTTTTCCAAAATAGCCTGTTGGCTTTTTTGTCGTTCTTGAACTGCGGTCAGGGTGGTTCTGGCTTGAGTCAACTCGAACAGCAAATTTTCAGCAGACAACACCTCGATCTCACGAGACAATTGCTGAATGGCTTCTTCTGCGGTCCGCTTTTCCTGGGCCAAGCTGGCCATCTCGGCCTGGGTTTCAGCCTGGCGTTGGTCAAGGCGGGCCAACTCGGCTTCGGTCTTGGCCTGTAATTCTTTTTGCCAGCCGATGCTGTTGCCGATTTGCTCCAGCGAACGATTGATTTTATCGGCGATGGCCTGGACCTCTTGCCGTCGAACATTCTTTTGTTGATGAGCATCGGTCAGGCTTTGAAGGGTTGTCTTGATCGCCGCTGTCTCCTGGTGGGTATCGGCCAATCGGCCGGACAGAGCCTGTTGGTTCTGGGTTAACTGGTCAATTTGGGCCGGTAACTCCCGCCACTCCCGCTCACGGACTAAAAAGGTGCCTTCTTGATGGTCTTTATCCTTAACTCGACCGCCGGTGACAGCACCGCCGGAACGCATCAACTCTCCCTCGCGGGTGACAATTTGAAAACTGCCCCGCATCGCCTCAAAAGTCCGGCGGGCAACTGGCAAATCGTCAACCACAACTGTGCGGTTCAAGGTGAGATCAGCAATGGGACGTAAATGTGACTCAACTTCGATCAATTCCGAGGCCAGGCCAACCACGCCCGAGATGTTGGGCACGACCACGGCTTTACCGGGACGAACTGTGTCGAGGGGTAAAAAGGTGGCTCGGCCGCGCCTGGATTGTTTAAGATAGGCAATGGCCGCCTCGGCGTCGGCGAAGGTATTGACCACCACATCTTGCAAACGACTACCCAAAGCGGCCTCGATGGCTACTTCTAAATCCGGAGGCACTCGGATCACCTGGCTGACCGGACCGATGATACCCGACAGATTGGTCTCTGATTGCAACACGGCCCGGACCCCCCCGTAGTAACCGGCCATGTCAGCACGCAATTTGCCTAACAGTTCCTGCCGGGCTTGCAAGGTATCTTCTTGACGGGCTAAAGTAGCCATTTGTCCTTTGAGTTGCTCGGCGGCCTGATTGAGCTGAGCCAGTCTGTCCCGCTGCTCCGTTTGTTGCCTCTCCAAAGCCAGTAGTTCACCATCAATTGCCGCCAGTTCGGTGGTCAGTTGAGCCTGCTTTTCCTGGAGTTCACGTTGCTGTTCGGTTAACCGGGCAATTTCTGCTGCATACGTCTCGCCTTCGGCCAGTAGGGTTTCGCGCCGTTCAGCAGACTGGGCCAGGCGAGTCTGCCGCTCGGTCAGGCTGGCCTCCAGTCGGCGGGCCTGTTTTTCGGCAGCCGCCTGGTGAGCCAGGATATCTTGTCGCCGCGCTTGGTGGGCATCCAGTTGCTGTTGGGCCACTTGCATGCTCTCTTCAGCCTGGCGCACTTCCTGGTCGATGGCCTGCAGCGTGGTCTGGATCTCAACCACCCGGCGTCTTTGCCCGGCCAAATTGGCTTCCAGGGGTTGCAACTCATTGAGGATTTCTTCTCGTTGCGCCGCGTATTGTCGGGCCCGTTCCTCACTCACCACTAACTCGCGTTGAATGGCCTCGGCCTGGGCATGTAGTTGGTTATTTTCGGCGTACCATAGGCCTAATCGGCTTCGCAACTCGGTTTGCTCAGTCCGCACTTGAGCAATTTGCCCATCGAGTTCACGTAGTTCTTTGCGCTGGTTCTCGACCGTGATTTCGCTTTGCCGCAATCGGTCCTTGGCTTGCCGCAGTTGACGCTGACTCTGCCCCCAACGGTAACCGTACCAGACTCGCAACACACTATCCAAATGGGTGGTGAGGCGGGCGTACTCATCGGCCCGTTGAGCCTGTTTTTCCAACCGCTTCAGACGTGGTTCGATCTCCTTGACGATGTCGTTCAGGCGGAGCAGGTTGGCGTGAGTCGTTTCCAGTTTAGTCAGAGTTTCGGCCCGTTTTTGATGATGGAAGGTGATCCCGGCGGCCTCTTCAAACAGTTTGCGACGCTCTTCAACATGCAGTGAAAGGACTCGGTCGATCGTACCCTGACCGATAACGGTATAGGTCTGCCGACCGAGGCCACTTTTGGCCAGAACTTCATTAACATCTCTCAGTCGTACCCGGCTGCCGTTGAGGTAATATTCATTTTCACCAGACCGGTAGGCCCGACGAGCGATGGTCACTTCGGAGAAGTCGAGGGGTAACCATTTATCGGTGTTGTCCAGCACCAGGGTGGCAGCAGCCATACCCAGGCGAGCGCGGCCATCAGAGCCGGAGAAAATCATATCCTCCGTCTTTTTACCCCGTAGGGTGCTGTAGCTCTGCTCGCCCAGAACCCAACGAATGGCATCAGCCACGTTCGATTTACCACTGCCGTTGGGTCCAACAACGGCGGTGATGCCTTCATCGAAGACAAATTCAACTTTATTGGCGAATGATTTGTAGCCTTGAACTTCGAGGGCTTTTAAGTGCATAGGGTTGGTTGGCCAGTTGGTTAGTTGGTTTGTTGGTTGGTATGACAACCAGCTTCTAACATGGAGAAATTAATAATTGTTCATTGCTAATTGCTAATTGAAAATGAGTATAGCGAATTCTGGGGGATAGTCAAAGAACAAGAATTTTTTACCACATAATTTCCCCAAGACTTCAATAGGCCTCGTAGCGAAAGCGAACGGGGGGAGCTTGCAGGTCGAAGGCGGCGTAGGTGGGATCGATTTGGACCAGAGCTACCGTCCAAGAGTATATGCCGGTAGGCCCCAGGACTCCCTTGGCATAGCGAATCGTATCAATTCTTAAGCGATACCGGCTTTGGCCAATTTGCTCAATCCGGCCTGCTTTATGGTCCTGTATCGCGTTATGTATAACAGTCTGGGGGTAGTCCTCGAACCAAACGTATACCTCAAAGCCAAATTCCGGCGGTATCGGATCGCCGTTCCATTCCCACTCAAAATCGACCGCCTCATAAGTAGGTACCTCAACAGACGAGGGATTTAGCAAGGTCAATGTTCCCCTGGGCAAGCTGAGAGTGGGTGGGGGAGGAGGAATAGGGGTGGCAACGGACGGAACCGGCGTAGGCGTTAGGGTGAACGTGGGGGGGATTGGGATGTTGGTCGGTGTCTGAGTAGGCACAGGTGGTTCGGACGTGTTGGTTGGTGGTCGGGTAGGTGATGGAGTAGCCGTGGGCAAGGTCGGGATGTTTGTTGAAGTTTGGGTAGGAAGCAAGACCGGTGTAGGTGTTGACGTCGAGACGACGGCCACAGCCGGCTCGGTCTGAGTTGGAGTCGGCGGGGAGGTGGTTGGGCTAAATATCCATCTCAGCCAGATCATTAGGGGGGAGATGAGCAAGCAAGCAACAACCAAGGCCATAACACCCCCTATAATCGACCAAATTACCCCCCGAAGCCAGGGAGGTAGACGCTCCACCGATGACGATGGCTGGTGAGACAAAACAGAACCAGGTTCAGTTGACTTGCTGGTGTCGTTCATTCATTGGGCCTTTCAATGGGCTAGTACTCAGGGCAAAACTGTAAGGGAAATCCTGCCTACACTTTGCCCTGGAAATCAAGCTAATCATCTAATCCTATTATAGGGCGTAGCCTGTCGGCGTCAAGGACATCGCTGATTCTGGGGACGTTTCAGATTTTAGGCCGGGTGAGACAGGATAAAGGTACTACCTACCCTATAGTACTAACTAAAAAATCCTCAAAGTATGTTATACTACAAATAAATAGTAACTTGATAGAGGCATTGAACCTTAAAACTGAAGCCAAAATCAGCGTCCCAAATCTTTAGGGTTTTAATGAAGGTTAAAAAAATAATGGGGGTAGGCAGGGCATTCCCATGCCCGGCCATCTATTCCCCGATTATTTTCTTAAGTTTCTAATTTCTATTTTCTAATTTCTCAAATCGTTCAAACTTCTTGCCCAATGTGCAAGGACTCAATTTCTAAGGTACTAAAGGTCTTCATTCCGCCGTAAGAAACTGGTTGTTTCTTAGTAGAAAAAATATACAAGTTTTCAGGAGGAGAGGTTAACACATGTGCCCAATCATCTTTAGTTTATCAAGCCCTGCCATCAATTTTTCTAACGGTGATTATGGGGGAGGCGGATCTTAAATCCGGCTAGATTTCTCCAGAAGATATTTTTCAAGCAGTTGTTCATGTTGGCGCTGGGCCATCAGTAAGCGTCTAATGCCATCTCTTGCTTCAGTAGAGATATCTGTCTGCTTCAAGAAGCTATCTAATAGTTCACTGACTTCCGCCACCGTTTGGCCTAAGCCATAAGCCAATTTTATCTCGTCTATGGCCGGCATTAATTTGGTGGCTACTTGTAGATGCGAAAAAGCTTCTGGGGCTTTCTTATCCAGATACAGACCGTATCCCCACCATAATCTAGCTCTAACGTGTTCTACCACGTTGTTTTCGGCAAAATAAGCCGCAGCTTCGTCAAGCAATCTGAAGCTGTCCGCATATTGCTCCAGGTGAATATGTACTTTAGCCTGAACCAGGCTGGCTAATCCTTTCTCAAAGGATAGGCCGTTTTCGGCGGCCATTCTTCTGGCCTGCCTGGCCTTTTCGAGCGCTTTCATCAAATCGTACTGTTGGGAGAGATACAAAAAACATTCGCTCAACTTAACCTGATTGGAAATTTCTAATGACTGAACGCCCGCATCTTGAGCGTATCCTATCGACAAATTATAAGCTTTAAGGGCCTGTTCATACGCTTTATAGCGGAAATAAACGTCCCCAATACCGGCCAGGGCAAAGGCAGCCCGGCGTATGGCCCCAATTCTAAGCGCGATATCACGTCCCTGGTTCAATTGTGCCAGGGCCTCATCGTAGCGTCCGGCCTCACTCAGAATCTGGCCCAGACCAACCGAGGTGTTCGCCAAATCGTTGTCATTGCCCAGTTCTCGCCAAATATGTACAGCCTGCCTGTAGTGGTGTTCAGCCTGACTGATGTTTCCTTGCTTGGCCAGGGAAACACCGATATCGTGATGACATAATCCTACCAGGTACTTGTATTTATCGCCCAATCTGCTAAATTGGGCCAAAGCCTGACGGGTATCTGCCAGGGCCTTGACAATATCACCCGCAGTACCGTAAGCAAGCCCCCGATTTCTGGTAGCCCAGGCTATGAGCCAACTATTATTATCTGAGACTAAAGTTTTTAGTTGGTCCAGACCTTTAGAGGCCAAATCCACGGCTTTATTGGCCTGGCCCATCATGCGTAAGCCAACTGATTGCCAAATTTGAGCCTCGACCGCGCTGATGGGATCCCCCTGTTGGCGAAATTGTTCTTCCGCTAAGTTAAAAAAGGTCATGGCCCGCTTCAGTTGGCCAAAGTTGTCATTTAATATCTTCCCCCACCATAAAAGCAGACGAGGATGCCGCTCTAACTCGGTCAAAGGAAATTTTGAGAACCAACCATCCAAGGTTTTGGCCTGGCCAGCGTGATAAAAGGATTTTAATTTGTCATTATTAAGTAACGAGGCAGCTTTATCCCAGGCTTTAGTTGACAGATAAAAATCTATCGCTTCTTCGTAAGGCAGGAGTTTTGGATCAAGCCTGGTCATCACATCAGCCAATTTGGTGAAAGCACGAATCATATCGTCAGCGCCTTTACCTTTTTCGTGGGTATTGCCCTGCTCACGAACGGCCACGATTTCATCGAAAGCATAATAAGGCACGTGAGGAATCTTTAAATCCCAGAGTGACTCAAGTTCACCCTGCAAAGTTTCTGGGAGGAAACTCTGAAATTTTTCGATGAATTGGTTACGGAAGGCGCTCAGGAGTTCTGCCTCGGCCCGATCCTCAACCCGGGCAGGAACCACTAAAACTGTCAAGGGGCGTCCCCCACGTAATTGGCGAATCTTATCTCGTTTGAGGCGCTGGGCCATCTCATAAGTACCATCGAAGCTCTGTTGATTGGGGGTACAAAACATAAGCACGGTATCAGCTAATTGCTGCGTGCAAACACCCCCCATCTCGGTCACACCGGTGCGGCTGTCGATCAACACCACATCGGCCATTTGCTCAAATTGCATCCAAAGCCAATCGAAGTATAGTTCTCCTTCCCAATTTTGATAGAAATCTACCCAGTCGAACGTATGAACCGCACGAGCATAGGCAGCGAACTGTCCTTCAGGGTGCCTTTTACCGGCTGGAAGTAACAAAAGCCTGCCTGGACCGGAAGTATGAGGATAGATGTCGATGGTAAATTGATCGGGCTTTTCAAAGGGCAAGGTTTCATCTTCACCCGCTGACACAGGCAGCCTCTCGGCTATTTGCTCTTTGTATCCCAGTAACATATCGATCACCCCAGGTTGATTAAGGACCTCATCCAGATCAAGGGGGAAGTATTGTTCCAGGCCTGGGGCTTCCAAATCCCAATCTACCATCAAGACTTTCCAACCGGCCTGGTAGAGCAACTCGGCCACATTGGCCAGGGCCATTGAGCGACCCACGCCCCCTTTATAAGAATAAAAGGTGTATATCATCCTGTACCTCGTTACCGTCAATAAATAAAAGGCCCCATGCCGTGTGGTTTTTTCCCCATCATTTTACGCATAACCTCCCGGTTGGCAGGATATAGGCGCGGTTTTTGGAGTCGATTGGCTACCTCGGGCAGAATTACAAAAAGCCAGCGTTGTAAGGTCCGCAAATCTCCAGCCCCAAACTCACATAACTTGTCCAGATTCCTGTTAAATCGGGTAAAAGCCCGCTCCGTAATTTTCTCTTCGATCAACTGATTGACCGAAATTTTACTGAAATTGACAGGGGACAGTATCAGCACAGCTACCTGTTCTTTCGAACTCATCTCAGAATTGGCAAGCGTTTTGTGCAACCGGGGATGAAACAGCGAAATCGAGTCGGCCACAATTATACTCCCCCAATCGTGTGATTGCCATATGTGTAACCGGGTTGCATCATCACTGGAAAAGAAATCCTCTGAAATGAACCGGGGGCGGATCTTTGATGGACCGAGTGTCTCTGAGCATTCCTGATTAACCCGTTCAACGATGTTCAATATAATCTGTTTAATCGTGCTGCCTTGGCCTGAGGGGGGCCGCCAATCATCTCGGCTTTCGGCATAATAGGGTAATAAATCATCAATCCTGTGGTCTCTTAATGCTTTTCTAAATTCTTGAAACCGGGTATGTTCAATCGGAGCGACTTCAGGATTGTCAAAGACAGTGCCTGTCACCAACTCGTTTGCTTCATGGCGAGTCATAGCTGCCACGACGACCGGGATGTCCATTGGCTGAGTATGGTCTGGTTCTTGGACAATAGTGGCCACTTCTCTGGCCACAATGGCCAGGTCTTCGTCAACATGATGTCCCCCATCGCTCCAAACAGGTTTACCACTTTTGGGCCTGACACTCATTTTTTGTAACCAGCCAACTTTTTCCCAGGCACAGGCTTTGGCAATTATCGGGAAAACAGGGAGACTCTCATCTTCATAGCGTTTAAGCAAAGCAGGTATAACCCGATTCAGAATGAAAGCCGAGGTTAGAAAATTAGCACTAATGAGTAAAATGGCCACCCTGGCTTGAGTGATAGCCTGGCTGATTTCCTGTTCCCAATCAGTTCCTGCCCCAAGCCGATCCTCACCCCATAAGTCGATTAAACCGGCACATTCCAGAACACCCAGATGAGACAACAATGCCTCTTTTTCTTTTTCATCTTTGCGACTATAACCAATAAAAACAGTGTGTTGAGGCATCTATTTTTCCCAAGGAAATCAAATACAAATATCCCCACACCGGACGTTTTAGATTATAACATAAAATAGGGATAAAAGTGGATTTAGTTCCAATTCTTTGAGAAAAAAGGGGAATGATGAATAAGCAAACCGACAGGAGAAATGTCAGCCAGGCGGAGACAGCCTAAAGAATCAAGGGAGTAGGAGGGCGGGAACTTTCTTTTCTGCCTCCTACTCCCCTGCATATACTAAACGCATTCTGAAATTTCCGTAGCTGCCGCATCCCTATGCGGCAGCGGTCGGCATGGGGATGCCGACCTACGAAATTTTCGTGTGCGCTTAGTATAGAAAAAAGCGATTAGCAGGCGGTCATCGGCCTTAACTTTGACTCAACAGTAACTGCACGTACTGGGCCCGTTCAAAGGCAAACGGATCCTCACACTCCTTCTGGCTGACCTTGCCTCGAAATTCGTCGATTGAATCATAATCCTTCTCAGCCATCCAGGCCTCCATATCTCGTAACATCGTAGAGATATAGGGAATGCCGTTATTGAAGAGGGTCGAGGCTACCTGGATTACTGTCGCTCCACCCAAGAGGGCGCGGATGGCATCCTCGCCGGTGTGAACACCGGTGGTGACGGCCAGATCAGCCTTAATCCGGCCATAGAGCAGAGCAATCCAGCGCAGGGGCAGCTTCATTTCCTCCGGTGTACTGTAAACCATCTCGTTGTACAGCGACTCGGTCTCAATATCGATGGTGGGTTGGAGGAAACGATTAAATAGCACCAGGGCATCGGCGCCATGTTTATCCAATTCAGCCGCAACATTGACGGCCGAGGTATAGAACTGGCTGAGTTTGACCGCCACCGGAATGTTCACCTCAGCTTTGACGCTTTCGACAATTTCATACAACTCTTTTTCAATCTCGGTGCCGGGTTTGGTCAGGTCGGTAGCCACGGCGTAAACGTTTAACTCCAGCCCATCAACACCGGTGCCTTCCAACTGCTTGGCATATTGCACCCACGACCCCGGCGAGACGGCATTCAGGCTGGCGAATAGCGGCATCTTTACGGCCTGGCGGGTCTTCTCGACCCACATCAGGTGTTCATCGGCCTGACCGTGCTCTAAACTCGGAAAATAAGACAGAGCCTCGGCAAAACTCTCGCCGCCGGCAGCCAAACTTTCTTCAAATTTCATTTGCTCATATTGGATCTGCTCTTCAAAGAGCGAGCTAATGACCAGTCCGCCGGCCCCCACATCCTCGGCCATTTTGACCCGGTCCACCATCTGGGAAATGGTACTGGCGGCAACGACAATAGGATTTTGCAGCGGAATACCCATATAAGTTGTGGATAGATTACTCATAAATGCCTCCTTAACTAATGTAGTTGTATAGGGTTTGAACAGAATGAGCGGAAAAGATCTGGTTTTATGCGTTACGTTTTAGAAAACCCACGCCACTATCAAGCGTTTAATCCCAACTTGTATCTTAGCTCAATCCGGTGCTAAAGATAAGTGACATTTATCCCTAAATTCGTGTGACAATTTACACTACTTTACTATTCCGGGTAGTGCTATACTTCTTTATAGTCCAAAATTGACGCTAAAAACGTGAAACGTGAAGCGTGAAACGTGATGTGTTCCTTAATAAGTAGTCAATAAGAGCGAAAGATTGTCGAGGTTTATTGCACACCACGCGGTACGCAACACGTGATTATGATAAAAATTTCATTTTTGTAGGAGCGAATTATTATGAGTAATAGTAAACGTAGAATGGTTACCATTGACGGTAACACGGCGGCGGCACACGTCGTCCACGCCATTAACGAAGTTATTGCTATTTATCCGATTACCCCTTCCTCAGCGATGGGCGAGATGGCTGATGAGAAATCGGCCAGGGGACAGGCAAACATCTGGGGCACGGTGCCAACCGTGGTCGAAATGCAATCAGAAGCAGGCGCAGCCGGGGCAGTCCACGGAGCCTTGACCACTGGAGCTTTAACCACCACCTTTACCGCCTCGCAAGGTCTGTTATTGATGATTCCCAATATGTATAAAATTGCTGGCGAGTTGACGCCCACCGTCTTCCACGTGTCGGCTCGCTCGCTGGCTACGCACGCGCTCTCTATTTTTGGGGATCACTCTGACATCAATGCCGTCCGCTCCACTGGTTTTGCCCTTCTGGCCTCCAACAATGTCCAGGAAGTGATGGACATAGCCCTCATTGCCCAGGCGGCGGCCCTGGAAGCCCGGGTGCCCTTTGTCCACTTCTTCGACGGTTTCCGCACCTCGCACGAAATCCAAAAAGTGGAGGAACTGACCTTCGATGACATGCGGGCCATGATCGACGATGAGCTGGTGGCGGCCCATCGCCAACGGGGTATGTCGCCGGACCGGCCCATATTGCGCGGGACCGCCCAAAACCCTGATGTTTTCTTCCAGAGCCGGGAAACGATTAACCCCTATTATCTCAAGACCCCCGGCATTGTGCAAAAGGTGATGGACAAATTTGCTCAAGTGGCCGGTCGTCAATATCACCTCTTTGATTACGTCGGTGCGCCGGATGCCGAGCGAGTGGCGGTGTTGATGGGCTCGGCCGCCGATACGATACACGAGGTGGTGCAGTACCTGACGGCCCTGGGCGAAAAGGTGGGGGTGATTAAAGTGCGTCTGTACCATCCCTTTGACACCGATGCCTTGCTCAAAGCCCTGCCGGAAACGGTCAAAGCTATTGCCGTGTTAGACCGGACCAAAGAAGCGGGTGCATTGGGCGAGCCACTTTACATGGATGTGGTCACCGGGTTGAGCGAGGCCGTAGCTAGCGGCAAGTTGGCCAGGTCACCCAAGGTGGTAGGCGGTCGTTACGGGTTAGGCTCCAAAGAGTTCAACGCCGGCATGGCCAAAGCCGTGCTCGATAACCTCAAAGCTGAAACGCCCAAGAACCATTTCACCGTCGGCATCCGCGATGACGTCACCAATACCAGCCTGGAGTGGGACGACAGATTCTCCGGCACGCCCAAAGGTGTCCATCAGGCCATGTTCTACGGCCTGGGGGCCGATGGTACGGTGGGGGCCAACAAGAACTCCATCAAGATCATCGGCAAAGCGACCGATAACTATGCTCAGGGCTACTTTGTGTACGACTCTAAGAAGTCCGGGGCGATGACCATCTCCCACCTGCGCTTTGGCGAAATGCCCATCCGCAGCACCTACCTGGTCAAAGAAGCCAACTTCGTGGCCTGCCACAACTTTAGCTTCATCGATCGCTACAACATGCTCGATCAAATCGTGTTAGGCGGCACTTTCTTGCTGAATAGCCCCTATGACAAGGATGAGGTGTGGGATCATCTGCCAGGACAGGTACAGCAGCAGATTATCGACAAAAAACTCAACTTTTACGTCATCGATGCGGTTAAGCTGGCCAAATCTATCGGGCTTGGCGGGCGGATTAACGTCATCATGCAAACGGCCTTCTTCCTCATCTCCGGCGTTCTGTCAGAAGAGAAGGCTATGGAACTGATTAAGGTGGCTGTAGAAGATACCTATGGCTACAAGGGGCAGGCCATCGTCGACATGAACGTCCGCGCGGCCACGCTGGCCAAAGAACGGATTCAAAGGGTAGCAGTACCGGACAAGGCAACCAGCACACGTGAGATGCGTAGCCTCATCTCCGAGGACATGCCTGACTTTGTCAAGAACGTCACCGTGCCGATTATGGCCGGCCAGGGTGACCAGTTGCCTGTGTCGGTGATGCCGGTCGATGGCACCTTCCCCACCAGCACGACCAAATATGAGAAGCGAACCATTGCCATTGATATTCCGGTTTGGGAGCCGGAGATTTGTATCCAGTGTAATCAATGCTCCCTGGTGTGCCCCCACGCTACGATCCGGACCAAGGTTTTCGACGCCCAATACACCAATGGTAACTCACCGGAAACTTTCAAAGCGAAAGATGCGACCGGCAAAGCCTTTAAGGGGATGAAATACACGGTCCAGGTTGCTCCAGAAGATTGCACCGGCTGTGGTCTCTGCGTCGAGATTTGTCCGGCCCGGGAGAAAGACGCCAGTGGCAAGCGGACCGACAAGAGGGCTATCAATATGGTCCGGCTGACGGAAGAACTGCGCTTCCAGGAAGCCAAGAATTTCGACTACTTCCTGTCTCTGCCCGAAACGGATCCCAGCTTGTTCAACCGCTTCACCGTTAAGGGGTCGCAACTGCTGCCGCCGCTGTTTGAGTTCTCTGGAGCCTGCGCCGGCTGTGGCGAAACCCCGTACATCAAGCTGATGTCGCAACTGTTTGGCGACCGGGCCATTATTGCCAACGCCACCGGTTGCTCTTCCATTTACGGCGGCAACCTGCCCACGACCCCTTACACTACCCGGGCCGACGGGCGCGGGCCGACCTGGTCCAACTCGCTTTTTGAGGACGCGGCCGAATTTGGCATGGGCATGCGCCTGACGATTGATAAAATGAGCGAGTTTGCCCGGGAGCTGCTCGATAAAGTAGCCGGGCAGGCCAATGGCGAGGCGACCCTGTTTGAAGAAATCCAAAAGGCCCCTATAAGCAGCCAAGAAGAGATCGAGGCGCAGCGAGAGCGGGTGGAAAAACTGAAGACCATTTTGGGCAAGATCGATAGCGGCGAGGCCAAACGGTTACTCGACGTGGCCGATTATCTGGTCAAGAAATCGGTCTGGATTTTCGGCGGCGACGGCTGGGGTTACGATATTGGGTACGGCGGTCTGGATCACGTCCTGGCCTCCGGGCGCAACGTGAACGTGCTCCTGCTCGACACTGGGGTCTACTCCAATACCGGCGGGCAGATGTCCAAAGCCACACCCCGGGCAGCCGTGGCCAAGTTTGCCGCAGCCGGTAAACCCCAACCCAAGAAGGATTTGGGGCTGATGGTTATGATGTATGGCAACGTTTACGTGGCCCAAATAGCGCTGCTGGCCAATATGACCCAAACGGTTAAGGCTTTCCAGGAGGCCGAGGCCTACGAGGGACCCTCGTTGATCATTGCCTACAGCCAGTGTATCGCTCACGGTTATGATTTGAAACAGGGGACCGAAGTATACAAGAATGCGGTCGACAGTGGGTTCTGGCCCCTGTATCGTTTCAATCCCGATAACATGGCCGCCGGCAAGAATCCGCTGCAGATGGACTCCAAGTCGCCTAGCAGCGATGTGGCGGACTATATGTACAAGCAAAATCGGTTCAAGATTTTACGCAAGGCCAACCCCGAGCGGGCCAATCAGTTATTGGAGGAAGCCCGAGAGGAAGTAGCCAACCGCTGGCTGTTGTATGAGGAATTGGCGAAGATGTAAGATATAACCAGACCCAATGAAGCCAGCACCTGATGGTGCTGGCTTCTATATTTTTAGATGATTAGGTTCTGTTGACATTTGCCGATTTCGCACGCTTCGATACGCCTACAAAGGCACTCAGCATGCGAAATCGGCCCAAAAACGCATCCTGAGTAGGTAAACCGTATCGAAGGGGCGTTTTTGGGCTAACCCAGTGAAATGTCAACAGAACCTAACTCCAGGAGCGTTTCATGGCAATTTCAACGATTAAAAACCAACCCACCACAGAGCAGAAACCGGAAAGAGTTTACGACATCGACTGGCTGAGAGTGCTGGCCGTGCTGCTCCTGATTCCGTTCCATACGGCTTTGATTTTTGGCTCGGGGCAAGCAGACCATTGGCTGAAAGACCAACCTACCCTGGCCTCGGATTTGTTTGCCCACTTTACCCACCAATGGCACATGCCCCTGCTCTTTCTGCTATCGGGCATGGCCACCTGGTTTGCCCTGGGCTTTCGCACACCCGGCCAGTACCAGGTCGAGCGATTTAAACGACTGCTCGTGCCTCTCGTTTTGCTCCTGCTGTTCTACCCCTGGCAAGCTTACTGCTGGTTTTTAATCAACACCGACTTTCAGGGCTCTTTCTTCCAATTTTATCCCATCCCCTTCGTGGCCATCGCCGATTTTGGCCTGTCCGCCGTCTGGGGCCACTTGTGGTTCCTGGTTTATCTTTTTGTCTTTTCCCTGGTCAGCCTGCCCCTGCTGCTTTACTTCAGAAGCGAGGCCGGCCGACCTTTTATCTCGAAGCTGGCTGCGCTGGCTGAAAAAAGTTGGGCCATCTTTCTGTTGGCTATTCCCTTGGCGCTGATCGAGATGGCCTTCCGGGCCAGGTGGGGCAACACCCGGAATCTGTACGGCGACTGGGCCAATTTCTTTTCTTATCTGACCCTCTTTGTCTACGGCTATCTGCTCACGGCGGACCCCAGATTCAGGCGAGCCATCGCCCGCCACACCTGGATCGCCCTGGGCCTGGGGGTAATGACCTTTCTGGTCGGATTGACCTGGCTCCTGGGAGGTTATCCCAATGAATACGCTGCCCACAACAATCTCTCAGTGGGTTGGTTCCTGTACATGGCCCTGCGTGGCTTCAACGCCTGGTTCTGGCTGATGGCCGTTTTGGGGCTGGGCCAGAAATATCTGAATACCAACAGCACGGCCCGGCAATACCTGAATGAAGCGGCTCTACCGATTTACATCTTACACATGCCGCTCAACGTGATCGTCGGCTTCTACGTGTTAAGCTGGGACATTGGGCTGCTGGCCAAGTTCCTGATCATCAGCCTGGGTACGTTTGTGGCTTCGTTTCTCATCTATGATCTCCTGGTCAAACGGACCAATGTTACCCGGGTTCTGTTTGGGATGAAGCCGAAGGAAAGGACAGCGGCTCGATTGATGAGACAACCGGCTTGAGGGGGGTGGTTGGCATATCATGGGCCGGAGTCATCGGCCTGGCCTGGTTTCTTCTGCCGGTCTGAACTTGGAGGCGCAGCGCATGGGCGGTGGCTGCGTCGCTGTCGGGGCAGTGGCGAGGTGTGACTGCCCTGATTTTTGTTTTATTAACTGGTGCATAACCTGCGCCCCAGCCTAAACACCTACAGTGTTACCGAGAGTTTCTACCACAATTTATCCAATACTTTCCTCTGAGTATCAAATTGCTGATGATAGATAGGCAACCCAAAACGATTACGAAGGTTTGCCAGATACTTTATTGCTTCCTCAGTTGAATCGTTCTCGGTAACGAGTATAGCTCACCTGTTTGGCGGGTCTGGCGTGTGATCGTTGCCGTTCGTTGCTTTCTCAGGCTTGAAGCAGTTGAAGTCGCCGCCGATAGCCAAGTCAGGTACAGCAGAGGTTAGCGCGCCCTCAAACCTATGCAAAAACAACGTAGCAACATTATCCACTACCTTCCCAAAAATCCTCGGGATTTTCTGCAAATCTCCTCATCAGTGAACTGCTCTCTGATTTAACATCCGCAAATCGGGACAATGTTTGTTCTATAGAGAGTCTTGAAAAAGTAAATTGTACTGACTACAGTGCCTAAATGTCATAAAAACATAGCCACGGTTTGACGAGTCAGGAGTTCGAGGCGAAAATCAAGGCTCAATTCTTGTACGAGCGA